>JAXDAR010000144.1:0-12855 GCA_034679645.1 Methanothrix sp.
GATATCCCTTCCAGGATGTGAGCGGCTGGCGGGCGGCGTAGAATGCTGCCCAATGTCCTTTTTTCGGTTTCAGGGATTCTTATGGTTGAAACCGCAATCTTCTTAAGATGATGATGAGCTAAGGTGATGAATATGGCAAGAAGAAAGAATGAAGGAAGCGGCCTCCAGTCTTCAGCCGGCCTGATGAGATACTTTGAGGCGGATGATGACTCGATAAAATTCAGCCCCAAGATGGTGCTTGGCGCCTGCATCGGCGCGGGAGCGGTCATTATGGGTCTGAATATCGCCTTTGGCCTCTGGCCTTAGATCAGTTCGGGAATTAAATCTTTTTTCCGGCTGCGGTGTTGAGGTAGCTGGGCTTTTATATCTTTTATGCTAATTTTATCTTTGGCGAGATCTGATGCTCATGCCTCAGCCTAGAGAACCAAGAGATAAATACCAGCCCATATGACGGTTGGGGCAGATATGAATCAAAAGACATCTTTGATCCTGGCGCTGGACGTGCTCTCCAGGGATCTGGCCCTGGAGCTGACTGAAAAGCTGGGCGATTGCTTCGATGCCATCAAGATCGGCTATCCCCTCATTTTACATGCCGGTCTGGGAATAGTGGAGGAGATAAGTTCATCGATTCCCGTCATCGCCGACCTGAAGATCGCTGATATCCCCAATACCAACCGCCTGATATGCGAAGCAGTGTTGGGTGCGGGCGCCTCCGCCATAATTGCCCAGGCCTTTCCGGGAAAGGACTCCCTGCTCGCCTGTGCCGATTGTGCCCGCTGCTTTGGTGCCGACTTGTTTGTGGTCACGGAGATGAGCCACCCCGGCGCAGAGGAGTTCATGGCCCCGGTAGCGGAGAGGATGGCCCGCCTGGCAGTAGAAGCAGGAGCCAGTGGCGTGGTCGCTCCCGCCACCCGTCCGGAGAAGATAAGGCTCATCCGCTCGATAATCGGGGACAGGCTCATCATCTCTCCGGGAGTGGGTGCCCAGGGCGGCTCAGCCAGAAGCGCTCTGGAGGCGGGAGCGGACTATCTGAGTGTGGGAAGGTCGATATACGAGGCCTCTGATCCGTTGGCCCGGGCAGAGGAATTGGTCCGCCTGGTGGAGATATCAAAAAAATCCTGATAAATGGGGATGGAGGATTCCCGTCCTCATGCTTTGCTCATTGTATCACTTCATGGAAAGTGATATCCTATTTCTCTCCCGGTCCACGTCCAGCACCTTCACCATGACCTTCTGCCGAACCCGCACCACCTCCCCTGGCACCGGGACGAAACCGCTGGCAAGCTCGCTTTTGTGTACCAGGCCATCCTGATGAACACCCACATCCACAAACGCTCCAAAGGAGGTGACATTGGTCACAATGCCGGGAATTCTCATCCCCGCCTGCAGGTCGCCGATCTCCTTTATCTCTGGAGCAAAGCTGAAGGCCTCAAACTCCGGGCGCGGATCTCTTCCCGGCCGGAAGAGTTCATTCAGTATATCCTGAAGGGTGGAGGCGCCTACGCCCTCCGCCTCGTCCATATAGTCCTCCAGCCTCAATCCCGGCAGGAGCCTCTCGTTTTCCATGAGTTCGGTTACCGTTACCCCCAGATCCCTGGCCATCCTCTCCACAATCGGATATCTTTCCGGATGCACTGCCGTGCGGTCCAGTGGATTGGCCCCATCGCGAATGCGCAGAAATCCAGCCGCCTGCTCGAAGGCCTTCGGCCCCAGTCGGGGCACAGCCAGAAGATCGCGACGGTAGCGGAACGGTCCATGTTCATCTCTGTACCTCACCACTGCCTCTGCCAGCTTCTGGCCAAGGCCAGAGACCCGGGAGAGGAGCTGGACACTGGCGGCATTGACATCCACTCCCACCTGGTTCACACAGGCTACCACCACGTCATCCAGAGAACGGCTGAGGATTGATGGATCCACGTCATGCTGGTACTGTCCCACGCCGATCGCCTGGGGCTCGATCTTGACCAGCTCTGCCAGAGGATCCTGCAGCCGCCTGCCTATGGAGACGGCGCCACGCACTGTAGCATCCTGATCGGGAAATTCATCTCTCGCTGCCGGTGAGGTGGAATAGACCGAGGCTCCGGACTCATTGACAGGAACTATCGATATGCTCCTGGGCAGATTGAGTCTCTTCAGGAACGATTCCGTCTCCCTGCCGGCAGTGCCGTTTCCCACTGCTATGACCTCCACATCATACTGCTGGCAGATCACGGCCACCTTTGCCCCTGCTTCTCTGGTCTTATTATGGGGCTCATGAGGGTATATCACATCGCTTTGGATCAGCCGACCGAGGGGATCGAGCACCACCAGCTTGCAGCCGGTGCGAAATCCGGGATCAACCGCCAGGACCCATCTTCTGCCCAGGGGCGGCTCCAGGAGCAGTTGGCGGAGGTTATCGGCGAAGACTTCTATCGCCTTCTCCCCTGCCCGCTGGCGGGCAATAGATATCGTCTCCGTCTGAAGGGATGGTGCCAGTAGCCTGCGGAAAGAGTCCCGGGCAGCATTCAAGACCAGGGCGGAGGCCGGGCCGTCCCCCTTGATGAAAATCTCCTCCAGGACCGCCAGGGCCTCCTCCTCGTCCACCGCCAGATGCAGGCTAAACACCCCTCTCTTCGCCCCTCTGAGAGCGGCCAGGAGGCGGTGGGAGCTCATGCGGGCAATGGGCTCGGATAGCTCCAGATAATCCCTGAACTTGCCCTCCTCCGGATGAACGCTATCTGTTTTTCGGCTTTGCAGGATAGCTGTAGACCAAAAGAGGGACCTTAATTCAGACCGGACACGGGCATCCTCGCTGATCCATTCGGCGATGATGTCTCCTGCCCCCTGCAGAGCCTCGTAGACCGATGATACACCCTTTTCCGGATCGATATAGAGGGCTGCCTCCTCTTCCGGATCGCGCTCTCCATTCTCATCCTGAGCGAGAATGACCCGGGCCAGGGGCTCCAGGCCCCGCTCTTTTGCCATCATGGCCCGGGTTCGTCTCTTTGGCCTGAAGGGGAGATAGATATCCTCCAGTTCTGACGGGCTTTGAGCCTTCTTTAGCCTTCCTTCTATCTCTGCAGTCAGATGATCCTGTTTGGCCAGAGAGCGAATGATGGCGGCTCTGCGCTCATCCATCAGTCTGCAGCGGTTGAGGCTGTCGCGGATCTTTCCTATGGCCACCTCATCCAGATCTCCGGTGGCCTCCTTGCGGTATCGAGCTATGAAGGGCAGGGTCGCGCCGCTATCCAGAAGTTCCGACACCGCCCTGACTGCCTTCCGATCGAGCAACAGCTCCGAGGCTATTTTTTCTATATGCTGTTCGAGCATGCCAGGAACCATCCGGGAGGGAGTAGATCAAATAGGCTGCGGTTTGAGATCATAATTGGAGAAAGGGGAAATCTGGGCCGGTCTCCCAGCCCATGAAAAGCTATGCTTTATGAGATACGCTTATGAGATGCGCGATAATTTTGGATTACTGTTTGGTGACTCTGTCTGCCTTGGGGCCTTTCTCACCCTCAACTACCTCGAAGCTGACTTTATCACCCTCATTGATGGTGACATCCGGCATCAGGCCGGTTGCATGAACGAAATAATCCTTTCCATCGTCGCCTGCAATGAATCCAAATCTCTTGGTTCTATTGAAGAATTTTACTGTTCCGGTTACCATTCTGATTCCTCAGTATGGTATGCTGATATTGATCAAATATTTAAATCTACTGGCAGAAAAAGATCATAGAGATGAACGGGTCCAGGGCTTTTTTCCATAACCGCCTCTGAACAACTCCCCGATCATCATCTGTGCAATTCATTAAGTTCCCTGTAGATCTTTCCTGCCTCATCAAACGCTATACATCCCCGGTTGCATCTGCCGCAATGATTGCACTTTTCCCCGTCCACAATAAGGGTATCTTCCAGGGTGATCGCTCCCTGGCGGCATTTTTTCGTGCAGATACCGCATTTCGTGCACAGTTGCACCCGCAGCACGACCTCTACCACCCTCTGCAGAAGCTCTTCCGCCTCCACTCTTCCCGCTATGATCATGATATGGCCATTGGCAAAGACTGTTGCCCTCCCGTTCTCCGTCTTGAGCAATGCCGCTCCCATATCCTCATCATAATTCACCCTCCCCAGGATGCCCAGAGCGCTGGCAACACTGGGGAAGGGATGATTCTGTGGGAAGGAAAGGGCGGCCTCTATAGAGTACTCCAGGCCGCATGGCGATCTACCCCTTGTCGCCTGAAGAGCGATCTGTTCATTCATTTTCCTCCGGGCTGCCAGGCTGATACCCTGAGAAGAGGCAATCTCTATCATCTTGGGAGGATGCCTTTTCCAGCGCCAGAAACCCCAATCTACGTATCTCCTGTCCAGACCATTCTCTTCTCTCCAGTGCTGAAGGCAGGAGTCCCAGCGGTGGTACAGATCTGGGTGGCTCTCTTTCAGACGGGAGAACTCAGCCTGCAGCGATGCCGGACAGAGCCAGCAACCTATTCGCTCGTAGTCCTCCTCATAAAGAGGATTGGGCTGCTGTCCATTCCAGTAGATGTACAGCATGACCTCCAGGGCTCTCCAGTTTCGGATGGGAGAGAGCATGGTCTGGCCGGGGACATAGGGATTTCTCTCCACCGCCTTTATGGTGGAGCGGTTGAAGGACTCGTAGATCCGCCGCCCTTCTATGGTAACGCATCCGCGGGGATATTGCCTGGCCAAAAAGGAGGTCATGGGACCGAGTTTATTGCTCTTGCAGCACCAGCGATAATCCTTGGCCGGGGGGCCGAAGCTCTTCACCTGCTCGAAAAAGTCGCTGTCCGCTCCGATCTCATGCAGTCTGAGCTTATGGGCGGAGCACAGCTCTCGTACATACTGCACCGTCTCGGGAAACTCCAGGCCGGTATTGATGAAGAGGACATCGATCCTGGGCAGCAGCTTCTGCGCGAGAATAAGAGATGCCAGGCTGTCTTTTCCCCCGCTGAAAGAGATATTTACCGGTAGCCTGTTTCTTGATAAATAGTTTCTGACCTCGGCCAGGGCCTCTTTCTCCAGGCGGCCAAGGTGCTCTTCATTGGCCTGGATAGCCTTTTCCAGAGTACTGGATCCCGGGTGCAGGGCGAAATCCCTCTGAGTTACATCCTTGATCCTGATCGCATGACCATCATTTCTTTTGCGTACCGTTCCCACTCCGGAGAATTTCCCTATCTTGAGGACCAGGCTCTCTCCCTCTTCCACAGCCTGGGGCTGGCTTATGATCCGGTCAGGGGCCAGCCACTTGCCTTTTATATGGCCCTTCAGGAGAGACTCATGGCAGACCACCAGGTTCTTCTTGGCCCTCTCTTTGAGCAGGGCGGCACCAACGACCTCCAGATCCAGTCTGTGCCGATCTTTTGTGACATCGTACCAGAGGGTAGCAATATGTCTGCCGTCCAGTATAACCTGATCCCTTCGGTCCATTCCGGCGATCTTATTGAAGAGGATCAGCCTGTCGTCCAGGAAGTCGGCCGCCCCCCAGTTCTGCAGGAATAGCTCTCTGAGCAGCTCCCTTCCCCGGCGAGAGCACAGACGCACGTCGCCAGGCGGGGAGAGAGGTATTCTCCCTCCAGTGGTGTGGCAGATGGAGCAGCGCTCCGAGAGGAGGGGAAGGTTGCAGTTATTGCACCAGAATAGCTCGCTTGTGCCGGGAGAGAATGATCTTTTGCGCTCTAGCATGGACTTTTCAGGATTGCAGCCTGCAGGTATTTAAATAGCTACGCTATCCCGGATAGAGGGGCTCAGGATCCTTTGCCCTCCGGGCCCAATGCCTGTAATCCTGAGCTATGACTTCAAACACCGATCGGAGCCCAGGCTAAACCTGCGGCCATTTAGGCATATTGGGATAATCCTTATACCAGAAAGCGCCGTACCAGGCATCGACTCCTAGATGCATATTATCCCAGGGCATTGGTTCCTTGGGTGTCCATTCATCTACGACTGGACATGTGGGGCATACTGTTGTGGGACAGATGGGTGCAGGACATGTCGGACAGTATGGACATATCGAACATGATTGGCAAATACTTACTGTCTTATATGGGGATACAGTGGTATTTTCCGCTGTGCTTCCGATTATCTCCAGATCGATATCTCCCCGGTCACCGGCCAGGACTGTCGTATCCTTCACATCGCTGCCCACGATATCCACAACCACTGATCCTGGGCCGCCAAAGGCCATGGCGCTTGATGCCATCAGAACCAGCATTGCTACCAGTATAGAATACCTCAACTCATTCCCCTCCATTGGATCTAATATTTAATGTGTGTTTTATATATACTGAAAGTAGAAAAGTCTTTCGGCTGCGGAGAGAACTCCAATGCTTGCCGATCGGCTATTCCACCTTCTGTAGATCTCAGGTCTGGACGCTCAACCCCTGGCCCAGAGAGACTGCTCCCTGTGCTCCGGTTCCCCGATTCCAGTTGATCATCGGCCTGTTGTAGCGGGTGGGGATATAGGAACTCCAGGGATAGCATAAAGGCCTTCTGAAGTCGTCCCACGGTGTGATGTAGATCTTCGGCTCCCCGCATGCTCCGCATTCATAGCAATTGCGACATTGTGAACGTCCATCTTTAGCCAGAGCGCCTACCTGGATATTGGTGGCCGTGCTTCCCACTATGTCAATCACAATAGGAACGCCTTCCGGCGATATGAAAGTGGTGTTTGCAACATTGCTCCCGACGATGTCCAGGGTCGCTTTACCCCCCTCGCCGGCTCCCTGTGCCCAGTTAATACACAGGATGAACACTGCGGCTAATATCAGTTGCTTTCTCATCCTTTCGCCCCCTTTTTATAATTAGTTCCATTAAAATGTCTTGAAAGTAGAAAAACCTTTTTATTGCAAACAATTAAATCTCCTCTCGATCAGTAGGAGCCATGAAGCTCGTTTATGTAGCCGGCAAGGGTGGCGTGGGAAAGAGTGTATGTTCTGCAGCGACAGGCATATGGGCCTCGGAAAAGGGCTTAGAAACCCTTGTCTTCTCCATGGATCCCGCTCATTCTCTCTCCGATATCTTCGATATAAACCTGGGAAGCCAGCCCAATAAGATCAGGGAGCATCTATTTGCCTACGAGCCGGACCTCGCCGAGGAATCACGCAGCTTCTTTCGCAGATATAAGAACATGATAACCGCCCTCTTCGGCCTCTTCGAGGTGGAGGTGAGGCCAGAGGACTTCGCCAATATGCCCGGCATCTCCGAGCTGATATTCATGGACAAGCTCAATGACATCTATGTCCAGGGGAAGTACGACCTGGTGGTGATAGACTCTGCGCCCACGGCCATGGTCCTGCCTCTGCTCCAGCTTCCATCCATCACCACCGGATTCGTCACCCGGGTTCTTGGTATCAGAAACAAATGGATTGGAGTTCTCAATATGCTGGAATCGGGATTTGGGGATTCCATCCTCAAAGAGGTAAGAGCAATGCGGCTGAAGGCGGAGACGATGAGAAACGCCCTCACCGATCCCGGGATCGCGAGCATCACCGTTGTGACCATCCCGGAGAAGGCGGCAGTGGAGGAGAGCAGACGGCTGATTGAGACTGTACAGTCGCATGGAGTGAACGTCTCCGCCATTGTCATCAACCACGTGATCCGGGAATGCCCCTGCCAGTTCTGCCAGGAGAAGATGACCTCTCAGACCTCTTACATCCAGGATATCAAGAATCGCTATCAGGATAAGAGCATTATAGTTCTGCCTGACTACGGCGGAGAGATAAAGGGAGATGGCCTTAAGCGGGTAGCAGAAGACCTCTATGCAAAAGGGCAGATGGAGCTGTAACAAAAATTTGGCCGGATCAGGCCGGATAAGGTGGGGATTGGGTGGGGAATTATGCCGGGAATGAGGACATCTCCGGCCTCATATTCACCCTTCTTTTCCCCTTTCTCATCATCCCCTCTTCTCTTGCTGCCCACCCGGAATGCTAGCCTTCCTCAGGCACGATCTCATAGGTCTGGCCCTCATGTACCACTATCACCCTCTCTCCAAGGGCGAAGTAGCTTCCCAGAACCGGTTCCTCTGAGATCAGGTCGAAGTATTCATCTCCCAGGAAGGGCACCTTCTTTGTCTTCATGGAGCTATCAAATGTGGTATCAATCCAGGTATCGTTTCTCCAGAGGAAGGTCTTGCTGCCTACGGTTTTTACCACCTCTGAAACCTGCACCGTCCTGCTGGTCCCATCAATCCCTGAAGAGATGGTCATATTGGCAGGCACTGCCGCCTCTACGGGAGCAGCGGAGAGCGACTTCTGATAGTCGGCTCTCTCCACCGCTTCTGCTCCAAATGCGGGCTCAGCAGCCGCTGACGCCATCTCCACCGCGACCTCCTCCATTACCTCTTCTCTACCCTCGGCGCTGAAGATATCCTTCTCCTGCACCAGGAAGGAGGTGTAAGGGGTGATTATCCCATAGCGGGTGCTCAGGGCGACGATGGTATCTATCCACTCCTGCTTCTCCCCGTAAAGCCGGATCTGAGTGAGATAGTAGCCCACCGCCCGCGTGGCCCAGAGCCGTGGTATGAAGTCGTCGCCGCCCTCTTTCCGGAAGCTGAGATCCTCATAGGTGTAGCTTCTCTCCTCCTGGTTTACCATACCCTTCAGGGTGATCTTAGCCGGTCCCCCCTCCCTGTACCTTCCCAGCAGGATGAGCTGAGAGCCGGCGAACAAATCGGGAATATCCGGGGGATAGACCTGGTCGACAATGATATCGCCATAGTCTAAGGTGAGGTCGGAGAGGACGGGCGTCTTCATCTTGCTGTAGAACGTGCTGACCTCCTCATCGATCTTCTCATACGGCCGGACGTAAGTGCTCGCCCCACCGTGGTCCAGGGAGATCTGGTCTAATAGGTCGGTGTCCACGTCATCACCCACACCGAAGCTCCAGATGCGCACGTTATCCGGAGCATCTCGCGCTACATTGTCCAGTATCGCTCCGATCTCTGTCACCCCCTCGGTGGGCAGGCCATCGGTGAGGAAGATTAAGGTAGTGGGACGGTCCTCTTCCGCTAAGCCTGTCGCCTCGCTCAATGCCCGGTTGATGTCCGTTGCTCCTATGGCCTCCAGCCGGTCCACGAAATCCTTGCCTTTGCCTGCCTGGGATGCGGGCTCGAGATTGGGGCGGAAGGATTTAGTGGTGGTGGCAAAGGAGATGATGGCGAACCGATCAAGAGGATTGAGGTGATCCAGAATATATTTGGCCGCCTCTTTGGCCTGGTCCATTTTATCTCCATTCATGCTCCCCGAGGTATCCAGGACCAGGATTACATCCCTGGCCACTATCTCCTCCTCACCCACCTCCACATCCGGGGCGGCCAGGAGGAGGAAGAAGCCGTCCTGGTCCGTTTCTTTGTAGCTGAGCAGGTTCAGGCCGATCTTCTCGGTGCTGATGGTGTAGAAGAGCTCAAAGTCCCTGTCCGGCAGGACATTTGACTCTTCCATTCCCAGCAGGGCATGGTAGTCGTCCTCCCGGTCGATGGAGACCTCGTGGCGAGAGGAGTAGACTGCCTTCAGCGGCTCTTTGGACTCGATCTGTGCCTTTATGGTCAGATCCTCCAGCGGCCGGGAAGAGTAGCGTTCTGTGCTCAGAGGATAGAGGTAATGAACCAGGCCGTTTTCCACCGGCAGGATCTGGCTGTACTCCAACTCGATTTTCCGTTCCTCTCCTGGAGGGATGGGGAATATCGATGCTTTGAGGGCTTTTCTGCCCACATACTCTAATAGGGCAGGATCTTTCATTCTTCGCACCACATCATCGTATATCGCCCGCGCCTCATCCGCCTCCAGGATCTCGCCGTGCACAGCAGTACCATCCACCCACATCACAAAGTCGCTCACCGCTGCTCCCTCGGGCAGGGGGAAGATGTAGGTCCCCTCTGCCGTCCAGGGCTGGTCATTGACGAATACCTGGTCCACGCGGGTGGTGGCTACCTGGTCTTTTATCTGGATGTCCACATGGTGGTATTTGATGGCCAGGGACTGATCCAGACGAACATCAACTCCCGGCGGCGGATCAACAATGATGATCCCATCTGCTCCTGCAGGACTCATAAGGCCCACAGATAAGGTAAGTAGTATTAGTAGGATATATTTCCAAATGCATTTCCACATGATTCCACCCTCGATATCAGCTCAAAAAGAGCCGACCTGCCTCTTAATAAATGATAATGTGTTATTGGTATAAATATCTCATTGTCCTGCCAATCACTCTCGCCAAAATCGATGCGTCACCTGATGCATATCGCTATTTTGATATATTTTGGCGTGAACATTCATGAGCTATTGATGGATTGAGGCAATTTATTGAAAGGTGAGAGGAAATGTTTGAAAAAGTTTTGATCCCGACCGATTTCTCCCGCTACACTGGCGAGATCCTGGAGTGCATAGCGGAGATCCCGGAGATAAGAGAGGTCGTCCTTCTTCATGTTCTTGATGCCAGCAATCCCAAGATCCTGGAGAAGAGCGGATGGAGCTACGACAGCATCATAAGCGAAGCGGCTGCCAGGCTGGATGAGCAGACAGAGCTGCTCAGCTCCATTTCCCGCAGAAAAGAGGCTGCTATTCGGGTAAAGCCTGTTTTGAAGGTGATTGTTGCTCCCATGAGCGGAGCGGACGGGGTCAACCTGAAGTCTCCTGAGCCCAGGCTGGATGCGGATTTCGTCCATGGGGGAACTGTGGGCGAGGCCATCCAGAAGACGGCAATGGAGGAGAATGTCTCCCTGATAATCATGGGAGCGCAGGGCAAGGGAATGCTGGAGGGTATGCTGCTTGGAAGCGTATCCACCGAGGTGCTCCGTCAGGGGGAGACGGATCTATTAATCATCCGCCACAGGATTCTGGAAAAGGAGAGGGAGGCGGGCACAGGAAGCTTCTGCCTGGATATCTTTTCCCGTATTCTGGTCACAACCGACCTCTCGCCGGCAGCAGAAGATGCCATAAACCTGGTGAAAGGTCTTAAAGGAATAAAAGAGATCCTGCTGGCCCATGTAATCACCAAAGAAGAGGAGTTTGACCAGGCCGCGCAAGAGCTCAACCGGATGCGAAAGGATTTGGAGCAGCCGGGAATGTTGGTCACCGTCCATATCCTCAAGGGCAAGCCGGCCGACAGGATACTGGACCTCGCCAAAAAACAGGACGTATCGCTTCTCATCTTCAGCTCTCAGGGGAAGGGCTGGGTCAAGCAGATGAGAGTGGGGAGCACCTCATTTAACGTCGCCCGCCATGCGGACCGGCCGGTACTGGTGGTCCGGCAAAAGGAGAGGGCGGCATGACCGGGGATATAGAGGACCTGCTATCAGAGTTGAAGTCGATCCATCCCGATATCCGTTTGATCTCCACCGATGCCATAGTTGTGGCCGATTGGGTGCGGCTGAAGTGCAGGTACGGCTGCCGGGCTTACGGCAAGCACCTGTGCTGCCCTCCCTTCGCCCCCTCCCCGGAGGAGATGAGAAGAGTGGTATCCGAGTACCGGACGGCTATTTTAGCCAGGTTTCCGGCTGTGGCGGGGCCGGGGAACGATCCCGGGCACATCCACCACTACCTCTGGGACTCCATTGCCCATCTGCATGATACCGTCTACCAGTTGGAGAGCAGGGCGTTTCTCTCCGGCTTCTACAAAGCCCTGGGCTTTTATGCCCTGCCCTGCACCCTCTGCGAGAGCTGCGTGGCTGAGGAGATGCAGGAGAGAGGGGAGGGGATGAATCATCTGGATGTTCTCAGGTGCAGGCATAGGGAGAGGGTGAGGCCATCGATGGAGGGTTGCGGGGTGGATGTGTTCAGGACCCTGGAGAATGCCGGATACAGTCCGCAGGTGATCAGGTCCTATAGGGAGATGGTTTTCCTTTTCGGAATGGTTTTGCTGGAGTGATCCCGGCAGATTTTTCGGAATTTCTGATTTCAGTAACATGTAAGTGGATAAGAATTAATAGTAAGAAATAAACTATGATTAATGCATATGATTTCACGTGGATGGGTTTGATATGACAGAAGGAGATGAGGTTTCAGATGATGCGCTGGATCGATCGGTTCTTGAGAGCCTCAGGGAGTTGCAGGATGATGGCGATCCGGATATCGTTGCTGAGGTAGGCGGTCTATTCCTGGAGCATTCACCACAAAAGGTGGCGGCGATTCTGCAAGCGGTGGAGAGCAAGGATCCAAATGGATTAAGGACAGCGGCCCACAGTCTGAAGTCCAGCAGCGCCTATGTGGGAGCAATGCGCCTCTCTGAGATCAGCCGGGAGCTGGAGATGATGGGCCGCTCTCAGGTGCTGGATGGAGCAGAAGAGAAGGCGGAAAGGCTTAAAAGGGAATACACTCTGGTCATGATGGAGCTTGACGCTGAGATCAAGAGGTCGAACTAAAATATACAAAATCTTTATATTCAACACACACCTTATAAAAGGTGATGCGGATGGAGTATCGCTTTGACAACTACATCCTGAAGGCCTTTCTTGCTTCGGGATTGCTGGCAGTGGTGATGATGGTCCTGGCCCTGGGGCTCATCCAGCTCTTTCGCTACGGGCCTGGTCTTCCCATATCCATAACCCTGATCCTGGCGGCAATCGCTTTTGTCCTCTCCGCCTCGTTTTTCGAGCGCTATGAGGTGGGGTCGGTCATGTGGTCCATGCTGGTCTCAATCATCGCCACCCTGATCCTGGCCCTCCTCTCCGGGGGGATAATTTATGCCTTCACCGAGAACGTACATCCCTGGGAGGAGATGCTCAGCGGCTTTGCCATTTGCATAATAATATCCATGACCCTGCTCAGCTACCTCAAGCGCAGCCTGGGGGAGATCGAGTGTTGATAAAGGGCTCCAAGAATAGAGTTCTAATACTAGCAGCCTAATGAGCAACTCATCATG
>JAXDAR010000145.1:0-5017 GCA_034679645.1 Methanothrix sp.
CGCCCCAGCCACTGGCAGATGCTGGAGATCCACTATATTCTCAGGGACTGCGGTCTGCAGTCGGTCGTCTGCCAGACAGAGCGGGGAAAGATCGGGCCAGCGGGAAGGCTCCTGGGCTGAGTCTGAAGGCCGGGAATGAGCCTGGCCGGCAGTATTTGCCAAAAAAATTTCGAGCTGGACTGTCTGCTGAAGGCTGCTCTCTAGCAGGTGCAGGAGGGGGCTAAGTTCGAGTTCATAGCGCAGGAAGCCTTATCAGGGCCAGGGAACTGACCGCCCCTGGGGCAGCTGGCTGCACCTGAGGGGGAGGGATTACCTCCTCGAGAACAGGGTCCGGCGCATTTCTCCAGGCATCCGGTCTTCTCGCATGATGCATTATTGGGACATATGCATGCCGATGGATCTTTTGCCCCGCTGGCGCAGGGTCCGGCACATTTCTCCATGCATCCGGTCTGGGCGCAGGATGTGTTGTTGGGGCAGATGCATGCCGATGGATCCTTAGCACCGCTGGCGCAGGGTCCGGCACATTTCTCCATGCATCCTGTCTGCGCACAGGATGAGCTGTTGGGACAGATGCATGATCCGGCTGCTCCTAAAGCCAATCCGATTCCTGCAAGCAGCAGGATTATTGAGGCAATTGCGAGTTTACTCATTTGTACCACTCTACCTATCATCTTGAACGTACATGTTCAGATATTTGATTCGCTCTATAAGCATATGACGATTTGGATTTGGGCAAGATCTCTGGGATTTTCTGGGTAGCATATTGTGAAAATTGATAGTTAATGTTATTTGAATTTTATTTTATACTACGATATTGCTCTTCAACAGTACATTTCTGCAAGTGAAGAGATCGAGACGCATTAAGTGAGAGGCATTTATCCCGGCAAGGAATTCGAACGAATTCTCCTTAATTCGACGATTGTCTTATATAGCATGGTTCACAATTGTGATGGTATGGAGTGTGGAGAGCCATGAGGATCACAAGCCTGCTCGGAGTCATTGCAATTATTGCCCTTATCGTAATGCCTGCCATCTCCCAGCCCAGCTTAAAGGAATGCCCCTGCCGGCCGGACAACTGCCATGGAAAGCCAATCGAGAGCTGTTGCAGCAAGATCTCAGATGAGTGTCTCTCGTCTGGTTGCGCCTGTCTTGTGCAGTTTGCGCCATATTCCGGAATGGAATACTGCGATCCCAGCAACCTCTCTTTCAGCAAAAGCAGCGCCCGTCCAACCACAAGGACCAGCCCGGACGGAAGGATCTGCTCTAACCATATAGGCCTGTCCTTCTCGATGTTTCCCGTCGATATTAACGGCGCAGGGCCGCCGGACCCGGATGTGGTGGAATTCCTCCCTCCCTCAGCCAAGCAGGTCTTTCAGGTGCTGGCCTCCGAAGGACCTCTTACCCAGAAGGATATCATAAGCAGGACCGATCTCCCTCCCAGGACGGTGAGATATGCACTGGGCAGGCTCAGGGGAGAGGAGATGCTGGAGGAGCGCTTCTGCTTTAGCGATGCCCGGCAGAGCCTCTACAGCTTGATTGGAACCACTGGCAGATGAGTCTGGGGTGAGGCTGCACGGTCCTTCGGGAATGAATCCCGGATTTTTTTGTACCATATTTTTATAAACATGAGCGATCGATGGCTGCATATGTTCAAAAGAGGTGTTATTCCAGTCCTGATATTGCTTTCGGCGTTGACTGCGATCGCCAGTTCCGCTGGAACGCCAATTCTCTCTGATCCAATGAATAGCATCTCTGGCCTGATCATAATCTTATAACGAAGCGTTCTCATCCGATATACAATTGTTTAATGATAGTAATTAATCATGCGCTGCAAAATGCTGCTCGCGGTTGGGGCCGAATACCAAAAATTTAAGCGTCATTGAGAAGATCTCAAGGAATATGATAATTCCCAAGAGCGGCCTGTTCAACGCAGAAAGAAAGAAGAGAATGGCATTCGTCTTCTTTCCCTTGATCGTCCTCCTGATGGTCATGCAGTCCTTTTCCGGTGCCCAGGCCCAGGATTACCTGGCCCGTGACCTGACCATAGAGCTGGAGGACAGCATCACTACCGATGCCCAGTTCACCCTGCCAAAATCAGGCGATGGCCCCTTCCCGGGTCTTCTTCTCCTCCAGGGCAGCGGGACGATAGACATGAACGAATACCTGCCCCCGGAGGTCACGGGATCTGATGAGCCCTCCCGTCCCTTTTTGCAGATCGCCGAATACCTCTCCTCCCGCGGCTTTGCCGTGTTGCGGTTCAACAAAAGGGGAGTGGGCCTGAACGGCACCATCCTCGATGCCGGCATTGTGGCCAACTCCACCTTCCAGAGCTACAAAAGCGATGCCGAGAAGGCGCTGGCGGTCCTCAGAGCCCAGCCGGAGGTGGATAAGAACGATATTACCCTACTCGGCCACAGCGAGGGGGCAATCGTCGCTCCCAGGATCTCCCGCGAGGATAAGGGGATCGGGAAATTGGTCTTATTGTCCGCACCGGCGGGAAATCTGAGGGACAATCTGGAGTTTCAGCTCATGATCCGGCCTCTGCTTTATGCAGAAGAGGTGATGGACAGCAACCATGATGGCTTCCTTTCCATAGCGGAAGTGGAGGCGACCACGAATAAGCCGGGCGAGAGCCTGGCCCCGCTTCAAGCGGCGGGGATGGTGCAGTGGAACAATTCCACCGGAGAGTACCAGTGGCATGCGGTCATATCCACCGATCCCAGGGGCAATATCAGCATTCTGGGCGACCTGGAGCCGCTGATCAGAAAGCAGGTTCAGCCCCTGCTCTCCAATGAGACCGTCCAGGCAAGTCCCTGGCTGGCATCCTATTTTGCCCTGAACAACAGCACCGACATCATTGGTGATGTGTCTGCCAGCATCCTCATCCTTCAGGGAGAAAACGACACCCAGATCCCTGTCCAGGAGGCCAGGCTGCTCGATGAGAGGCTGAACGAGGTTGGTCATCCCGACCATACCCTGATAATCTATCCGGGACTGGGGCACAGCTTCCATCCTTCAAAGAACTGGATTCAGCCCCTGGGGCCGATGGAAGAGATCGTGCTGCAGGATCTGTATTCCTGGCTGACGGCCCCGGAGAGAGGTAGGGGAGGTCTTCAGTTGATCTGATATTTCTTCTCTTCCTCCTTTTCCTTATTTTCTTCTCTTCAACTGGGTGTTTTCATCAGCCGGTTCAATTGATATAGAGCGATCATTATCAGTGCCATGCCTAAAAGCTGCATCCAGGAAAGGGTCTCATGCAAGAGGAGATGGCCGAAGATCACCGTCACCACTGGAATGAGGTTCAGGAAGGCACAGACAACTGTCAGTCCCAGCCTTCTGGCGGCATAGATGTAAAATATGTAGGCGAGGCCGGAGCAAAAGACCCCCAGAAAGAGGAGATTGGCGAATACAGTCAGGGTTATCTCGGACACCGCCGGCCATCTTCCCATCTCCGGTATGGCCAGGGGCACAAATATGATTATGCTGGCGGCAGATTGAAGGGCGGTCAATGTCAGACTGGGGTAGCTTTCCGATAGCCTTCGGTTCAGGATGGAGTAGATCACCCAGCTTATGATCGCTCCCATCACCAGCAGATTTCCCCAGAGCCTTAAAGAAGACAGGTCCAGCCTTCCGTCGACTGTGACCACCAGGACCACACCAATGGTGGACAGGATCAGGCAGATGACCATTCCCCCTGTGACCTTCAGCTTATAAAGCAGTGCCTCTGCAAGCAGGGTGAATATGGGAAGGGTGGCCACGATCATGGAGGCATTGGATGCGGTGGTGTACAAGAGCCCGGTGTTCTCCAGGACGAAGTACATCACTATGCCAAAGAAGCTGGCCAGGACTATGTATCCTCCATCCCTCCGCGCTATTTTGAATTGGCTTTTAGTGAGAATGAGCAGGATGATCAGAGTTATCATGGCGATGATCTGCCTGAATAGAGCTATCGATATGGGCGGAATCTGGGAAAGGACCACCTTGGTCGCAATAAAGGAAAAACCCCAGAACAGCACATCCAGGATTATCAATAATACCGCCAATCGATACTCTCTGTTTCCTGCCATGAAATCTCTCAATTACCTGTTTTTATAATCTTTTTCTATCTGCATTGACCGCCCGGTAGACGGCGAGGAGGAATCCGTAGAGGGTGGGGCCGACGATCACCCCGATGATTCCGATCACAAATATGGGTGCGGTATAGGCGAGCAGGGTGAGGACGGGATGGATCCGGGAGCTCATCATGGCCAGATGAGGACGGATGACGTTTTCAGGGATCACCATCAGCACCACTGTTCCAAAGACCAGGAGGATTATGGAGCGGAAAAGGTCTCCTATGATCAGATAGTATATTGCCACGGGGATGAAGACGAAGGGCGGCCCCAGCAGGGGCATGAGGGTGAACACCGCCACCACCACACCCATCAGAAAGGGATAGGGGATGCCAAGCAGGGAGAAGCCGATCGCGGCCATCACTCCGCTGAGCATGGAGGTGGTGAAGTAGACGGTGAAGAGGGTATGGTAGATGCCGTAAAGCTCCTGCAGAAAGCGGCGGATGATATCCTGCTTTTCCACCGGAACCATATCCACCGCCTGAGCGATGAAATCCTTGCCGTCTATGAGCAGATAATAGGTGAAGAAGACCACCACGATCAGATGGGCAAAGAGAATGGGCAGGTTGGTGCCCAGGGCGGCGAGCTCACTCTGCAGTACGGGAAAGACCCAGGTGACGATCGCTATGGGAATGTCGCTTATCTCCTGCACATAGCCCAGAGCGATCTCGATTATGGAGTTGTAAAGCCAGGAGGGGATAACGCTCTTGGACCAGGCATCGATCTCATTGATGGTGGAAGCGATCTCGACATTCGATATCAGTCCAGATGCCTGCAGGTTGGCCAGCTCCACCAGCAGAGCGCTGGTGATGCCCAGGATCAGGGAGAGAATGAGGATGAAGACCAGCATTATGGATAAGAATGAGGATATCTGCTTTCTCCCGGTCAGCCTGAAGAACAGGGCG
>JAXDAR010000146.1:0-4192 GCA_034679645.1 Methanothrix sp.
GCCCTGATCACCGGCTTTAAGGCCGGGGCCCTCTCCCTTCTTTACCATGGCCACCCATTCATCATCATTTCATCCCTATTGGGAGCAAGCCTGGGATTCGCTCTGAAGAGATACGATCATCGCCGGCGAGGTCTTGATGCTTGAGGCTGACTACCAGTACCTGCTCCTGGTATTTGGCATGGGGCTGGTCACCTACATCCCCCGCTGGTTCCCGTTGTTCTGGCTGGCCCAGCGCAGGCTGCCGGAGTGGTTCATCGAGTGGCTGGACCTGATCCCGGTGGCCATCCTGAGCGCTTTGGTGTTCTCAGATCTTTTTCTGACCGGCGACCCCCGCCAGCTGGAGCTTCTCCAGCCCAGGTCAATGGTGGCCTTACCCACATTCCTCTTCGCCCTCAAGACCAGATCTCTGGGAGGGACGGTTATCGTGGGAATGGCGCTATTTTGGACGGCAACCACCTATTGTTAAGGGCTCCTCGCTGTTTTGTGGGCATTGTGACTCAAACTTGAAACCACAAAGGCACAAAGCCACAAAGGATTCTATATTTTTATAAAGATTAATCAGCTATACAAAAGACATATTTGTGCCTTTGTGCCTTTATGGTTTATTTTTTGTGCTATCGCCAGGAACAACCAAAGAGGCAACAGAAGGCCAATGATCAGGTCGGTCTGTAGAGGCGGCCCACAGGAAATAGCGAAGAGCCTTTTTGAGGTTGGAAAGATCCAGGGGAAAGATGCCCAAAACCATACCAGCCCCATGCAAGCATCCAATCCATAGCTCTTTATTCAGAGAGCCCAAAATTGACGGTGGATCAATTATGTGCGCAATCTGTGGATGCGGCATAGATGCGGGAGATGCCGAGCAGATGTTTGCCAGGGACTATAAGTGCTCTGATTGCGGCCAGATCTTCAAAGCATTCGGCGTGATCAGAGTCTGCCCCTCCTGCCAGTCCAGGCAGTCAAAGCCGTATAATTAGCATGGAGCTGATGCCCCAGGCGGCCCTCAATGGCTGCATATGCTCACATATTTACCTAAGCCGCTGCAATGAATATGTAATGAATGATTATTCTAGAGTATTCCTGGCAGATGCATCCGATAGGAAGAAGGCAGTCCAAAAGCTGCTAGCTGAGTTCGACCTGAATACAGAGGGTACCATAGCCCTTAAGGCCAACTACAACAGCGACGATCCATTCCCCGCCACCACCCATCCGGAGACCCTCAGATTGATGGCTGAACATCTGATAGAGCGCTCCTCCGCACTTGTCATAGCCGAGCGAAGCGGCATGGGCAATACCGCTGTCGTTCTGGAGAACCGCGGAGTTCTCGACTTATCGCAGGAGCTGGGCATCCAGCTTGTAGACCTGGATGCTGCCGAGCCGGAAGACTGGCAGGATATCCAGGCGGAGGGTCTGCACTGGCGGCAAGGCTTCAAGATAGCCAGAACCTTCACCGAGGCAGAGAGGGTGGTTCAGACCTGCTGCCTGAAGACCCACCGGTTCGGCGGACACTTTACCCTGTCCCTCAAGAACTCCGTGGGTATGATCGCCTCCCGCGTCAAAGGCACAATCTACGACTATATGCGTGAGCTTCATTCCTCACCCCACCAGAGGCTGATGATCGCAGAGATCAACCATTTCTACGCCACCGATTTGATCCTCATGGACGCCGCAGAGGGATTTTCCAGTGGAGGGCCGGACCGGGGCAAAGTGATCAGACCGGGGTTGCTCCTGGCCGCCAGAGATAGAGTAGCCATTGATGCTGTGGGAGTGGCACTGCTACGCCTCTTCGGCACCACTCCAGAGGTCATGCGAGGACGCATATTCCAGCAGGAGCAGGTCGCCCGTGCCGCCAGCCTGGGAATAGGAGTGGCCTCGGCGGAGAAGATCGATCTGCATCCCCTCGATGAGCACAGCCGGAATGCGGCTGTGGCCATAGGCAAGATGCTGGATGAACAGGGCTGATCGCTAAGTTGATTGCAGTATAGGCTCAAGACCGGATCCCAACACCCTCAGGCCACCCCTGGGTGGGGACAGATCAGGAGGAATGAGGCATACCCAGGATGAATAAAGAGACGGAGGATATCGATCGGCAGAGATATAGAAGGCTTGAAAGGCAGGCGATGATAAGGTTCGGTCTGGCGGCGGTCATCATTCCCATCCTCCTCTATCTTCTCGCCGGCACCCTCCACTACTGGCAGGGATGGCTTTACTGGGCGGTTATCGTCCTTCCGATGCTGGTTGCTGTGCACCATTTCCTCAAGCACGAGCCAGAGTTGCTGGAGCGGAGGATGAACTACCGGGAGGGAGAAAAGGAGCAGAGAGCGATTGTAAGCCTGAGCACTGCAGTCATCCTGGCCGGTTTTGTGGCCATAGCTATCGACCTGCGGCTTCATGGCCTGGATTCCGTCCCCGTCCCTGTGATTCTAATGGCTGATGCAGTGGTTTTTTGGGGCTACATGCTGGTTTTATGGGTCTTCAAGGAGAACAGCTACGCATCCCGAACCATCCAGGTGGCGGAGGGCCAGAGGGTCATCAGCACCGGCCCCTATGCCATTGTTCGCCATCCCATGTACCTGGGAGTGCTGGCCATGTATCTGGCAACGCCCATGGCTCTCGGCTCCTGGTGGGCAGTTCCCATCTTCGCCCTGAATATTCCCATCATCATGTGGAGGATCAGGGCAGAGGAGAGGCTGCTGGTCGAGGAACTGCCCGGCTACCGGGAATACTGCCAGAAGAAAGGATACCGCCTGCTGCCGCATGTCTGGTAGCATTTGACGAGGATCGAGGAGTATATTCATAGATGACATATTCTCCGTTTATATCCACCTCTGGTAGCAGAGCTAAAAAAGATAGATAGCCGGCAGCCAGAGAATGGATTCTTGCCCGCAAGCGAGAGCAGTCCGGTAGCTATGTGGAAGCTATAAGGATGCGGCAAATATGGATGATGGCCCAACTCCATCAGCTGCCCGTGCTCGGATAGAGCGAATAAGAGGGAAGCGGACCACTAGCAGCAGCGATGTATTCGATGCTTGCGGAGACATCAATGGAGTTTGACCTCAGGAGAGCCTGGATCCTGCCGCCCCTCAAACCCTACTGCTATCCCCTTACCAGCATCACTTACCAGCAGCATCAGTCAGGAGCCACCAGGAGGTTGGCCCGACAACTCGGCATATCCTGGCGACCGATTATTCAATTCGAATAATAAACCGAGTATGTCCAGGGCGAACCATACCAGTAATAAGTGGGGCGATAGTAGCTCACGGGATAGACATTAACTCCGCTTCGATAATACGACGATGGCCAATACCAGCTATTAAGATATGGCCTGGCCACATATCTGTACCATGGATCAGAAGTTGAGTAGTCGAAGTATCCATAATGGTAGACTGTAGGGCTCCATATGGATGGCAGTGAATGGTAGCCAGAAACCACATATCCGCTGGATAGCCAATCTCTTGCTCCATCCGCTAGGCTTGATGCGGTAAATGTTAGGACTATACAGGCAAAAACAATAGCGAACATCTTATTCATTTCTTATCCCTCATTCTCCTAATCTTCTTTCTCCTTTTTCGTCCTCTATACTCTGGTTCTCCATCCTCCTTTCAATTGTCGGCGTCCTCATTCGTTCTTTCTAGATAATACTCTCCAGCCCGAAATAAATGAATAATCATTATATGAAGTTCATATGACTGCCACTCATTATCGATATTCAGAGTGATATTCTCCACCCAGCTAAATCCAGTTTGTCCCTCCTCCTGCCGGGACCCGGCCAAGGATACGGTAATGCATGTCCCTTAGCCCATTGGAGCCTTTTTCGGCCTATGTAGGGATCTTGACGCACACCCCGGCTCATTACGCTACCACGCGCACAGGTGCTGGCAAGCAACGCCATCTCTTTCCAGCCGGGGAAGACCTGATGAAGCGGCGAGAAGCATGAGAGAAAGAGGGAGACGAACCGTCCCTTAGCTAATCAGGGAAGGGATTGTTCTGCAAGCGTGCGGAGTCTACTGCGGCGGAAATGCTCTGCCCCCCTCAAGCCGCTCCGCATTCTTTCTAAGCAAATCGGGACAGAAGACCGGATCGCTACCCCAGACCGCTGGTCCAGGCCCAGTTAAGAGGACCGCCATGGCAGATGAAGGGATGACCGGTCAGATTCGCTGTAGGGCGGGAGCTCAAGCCACTTCTTTCGCTGGCA
>JAXDAR010000147.1:0-7004 GCA_034679645.1 Methanothrix sp.
CAGGGTCAAGAGAGCCGCGCATATGGGAGAATAAAAGGATCAAAGGGGTCAGGACAAGGAAGGGCGATGTTTATGCCCAGAAGACTGTAGTTGCCGCCGGCCGGTGGGCGAATGAACTTCTGGATAAGGTGGGCATAGACTCTCATATGAAGACCAAGAAGAGGCAGATTTTCCAGCTGAGCAGTCCGGAGATCTGTGATCTGCTCCATACAGGGGGTTTTAACGAATATGAACGGCTTCCTTTCACAATTCTGCCCAGGGGCGGCGTGTATATGAGGCCGGTGGAAAGCGAGAGGGGATTTTGGGTGGGCGCGGCCGATGATCTGGGAAGGCCTTTCCTCTTTGAGGAGGATCCCATGCCCGAGGCCGATTATTTCATGTACGATATTTATCCCATTCTGTCGAGGTACTTTCCTCAGTTCAAGGGCAGCAAGCCGAACAGGATGTGGGCGGGAGAATACGATATCAATACATTGGATGCCAATCCGTGCACCTTCGACGAGAGCGGTCTTTTAGTTGTCTCCGGCCTGAGCGGAAGCGGCATAATGAAGGCTGATGCCGTGGGCAGGATTGCATCTGCGCTCTATGACGGGAAAGAGTATGCAATGCTGTACGGTGGCAGAAAGATCAAGGTGCATAGACTGGGGATTGCAGAGAGGGATGTAGACCCAGAACGATTTGTTCTCTGATCAATGGAGCCATTTTGCCACTAACTCACACAGGCGAGCTCAATTACATGGGCAGTTCGTTTCGTTGAGGTCGTCCATCTTCCCCCGGGTCAGGGCGGCCAAATAGTCCATTACCGCCAGGACGAAGGTGCAATGAGACCACATCAAGGGAAGAACGGATCTGGGAGCGCCATCATATCCCACCTGCTCCGGCAAGAGGCCCGTGACTGCCGCGTGGTCAGCACACCAGATGATGAGTTCTAAACCTCTGGCCAGGTTTCCCATTGCGATATGCCACTGGGCCAGCCACAATGTGCAAATGATCCAACCATTCATATAGCCCTGATAGCTGTCGCCCTTATAGCGAGCAATTCCTCCCGAAGGGCTCATAAGCTCTTTTTCAATGGCCCTCATGCTGCTTGCCACTCTAGCGTCATCAGGAGGGAGAACTCCTAGATACCATACGGCAAATAATGATGCATCGAGGCTCGGATCGGATGTGGAGCGTTTGAATCTGCCCAGATTCTCATCGTACAGCCCTGGTATCGCCCTCTTTACTGCAGCTGCCGCCTCAGACCAGCGCCCGGCCTCATCATCGTTGCCCAGCGCTCCAGCGAGTGCGCATGCCCCATTCAACCCGGCATAAACCGAGCATGCACTGTAAATATGCACCCCTTTTCTCTCCTCCCACAAATCGTAGCTGGGTTTAGGCAAGCCTGTCTTTCGATCCAGGGAACCGGCAAGATAATCGGCAGCGGGAGCTATCAGGGATGAAAAGTATCTCCCTGTTGTCCATACGTCCCTGGATATCAGCCAATTCTGATAAAGGGCATAAAGCGGCAGACCGGTCTCGTCGATCTGAATCATCGGCACTGGATGCCATGTGCTGCCGAAATCACCTGCGGGCGTATACTTATGGAGAAAGTATCCCCTATCGGTCAGGATCCTTGCGAGGAACCCATAGATCTCTGCGCTCAGGTTGTGGTATCTGGTCCGGTCCAGGGCAAGGCAAGCCCAGGCGGCATCACGAGGCCAGCAATAGGTGTAGAGATCTGCTCCAAACTGTTTTATGTCCGAGTCGCAGGAGGCGATCACTGAGCCATTGATGTCCATATGGGCCACAGTAGCCAGCAGGCTGCGATAGAAGATACTCCTCACATTCTCTGGAAGCTGGTCAATCCCTCTGCACTCCGGAATCAGTGATATGCGCTCGATAAATGATCTCCAGAAGTTGAGGCTCTGCCGATAGATGCTGCTTTTTCTGGTATTTAAGATTCGCTTGTGAATGCGGATTACGCTCGCATAGCTCTTTCCTATAGCTATCCAAAAATCAATTCTTCCTGACTGGTGGGGCAGAAGCGCTGGAATCGTCCAGGCCAAAGTGGAGTCCACTGACCCCTGAACAACCACGTTACCGCTCAGAGCGCCATCCTCCTCCATATCTCTCCAGGTGCCCTGCAGTCCTTTCCACTCGGCAGTTCCCGTAGCAAACTGATCAAATACAGGAAGGCTCCCGTGGAGGAAGTAGCGATCCCTTTTATAATGTATCAGCACATCTCCATCGATGACCGCAGTCTCACCGATCTTATTTTCCATGATCATGTAGTTTTGATTGGAAAACAGCCTCAAGTTCCTGGGAGACGACGAGGTGTTCTCGATCTTTACAGTCCGGTATAAGAAAGGGACGGACGGATGTACGGTATCGAAGATCAGGACCCTGAGATCCAGATCGGCATTATCGAATGCAGTCTCACCAATATTCGAGATCCGACAAGGATCTTTTTCTGGAATGGTGCCGTTCGAATGCCGATCTCTTAAGAAGCTCTCTGGAAAGTCTGTTTTATAATGCTGATCTATATCCCAGTTTTCAAACCAGCTGAATATGCTGCGATCCAAATCGTAAACTCCAGCCTTAATGGAGTTGCCATGATCCTCCAGGCCCACATAAGGGAAATAGATATCTCGTATAGTGCCTCTCTGGTCCTGGCAAATCAGAATCCGACCGTTCCCGAGGATCAGCGGTCTCATTGGGTATCATCAGCTAAGAATTTGTGCTTTTTCAATAGATCACAAACCTCATCTCTGGAGAGGTCATACCAGTTCCTGTAGGCTTCGGCCACGGCAAAATAGCTCCCCGTTCGGACATTGAGGCATACAATCCTGTCCACCTCCCTGGCCAGTAGATCGATGGTATGAAGGGAGGCGGTGGGCACAGCCACCACTATCTCTTGGGGCTTCTGTCTTCTGACCATGCGGACGGCGGCCATCATGGTGTAACCGGATGCCAGTCCGTCATCAGTCAGTATGACCGTCCTCCCCCGCAGGTTTGCCTGGGGTCGGTTCCTGCGGAATATGCGCTCTCTGGCCTTCAGCTCCTTTCTTACCGATTCAGCCTGCTCTTCGATCTCCTCATTGCTCAGGCCCAGCATCCTGACCATTGAATGGTTCAGGACCATGTCTCCCTCCAGGCTTATTGCTCCGAAGCCCGCTTCCGGATTGCCAGGAATGGGAAGCTTCCTGATGATGAGCAGGTCGAAAGGCAGGTCCAGGTGGGTGGCCACGGCCAGACCGATGGGAACGCCTCCTGAGGGTATGGCAAGGACGATGGCATCATTTCCTCTGAAGCTCTCCAGGGCTCTGGCTAAAAGCTCTCCTGCTTCCTGCCGATCCTCAAAAACGCCCAGTCTATTCCTGAGGCCGGGGTTCTCAATTACCGTCGCAGCCATGGGAAGATCACCAACATCTATATTCGCCGCGCTGGAATTTATATTGATGGATCATTAGCTGGAAACATGTTCGGCGGGAAATATGTTCAACTGGAAAGATGTACCCTTAAGCTGCAAAGCGGATAGCTTTAAACGATTTGAGGGAGGCTATATTTTATGATATGGACATGATCGAATGTCTGATTTCCGCTTTTCCTCCTTACTCAGAAGAGCTGAAAATAGACCTCTTCCAGCCCTCAGGCAGGTTCCAATGGTTCTTAGCATCGATCTTATTTGGGGCGAGGATAAGCGAGAGGGTCGCATGCAAGACATTCAAAGCCTTTCAGGAGGCTGGAATCGACACCCCTGAAAAGATCCTATCCGCTGGCTGGGATGAGCTGGTGAGAATACTGGATGCAGGCGGCTATGTTCGCTACGACTTCTCCACCGCCAGCAAGCTGATTGATATCATGACGGCCCTTATAGAGAGATATGGAACCTTAGAAGAGCTATACCGACAGTCAAACAACACTGAGTATCTGCAGGCCAGGCTGAGAGAGTTTAAGGGCATCGGGCCAGTGACAGCGCAGATATTCTCTCGAGAGATGAGAGGGATTTGGGATATAAATCCTGAGGTCTCCGATAAAGCCTGTAAGATGGCAAAATGGCTGGATATCGATTTATCCGGACTCTCCGGTGAGAAGCTATCCAGGGCGGAGACCGCACTGGTCAAGCTTTATCTCAGATACTGCAAGAAAAAGAGATGCTCTGCTTGTCCCCTGGTGCAGTGTCCAAGGAGAATCTCTGAAACTGAAAATGTCCAATGATGATCATCCAGGCCAGTGAACAGATGTTCGGCAAATGATAGATCTCGATTTCCATTCGCCACGTGTGAGCCCTCTGCCTGGGCTCGCAGGCGTTTTATTACTGAATTCCCTTTATAGCCTCCTCGAATATCTCCATCCCCCGGTCTATCTCCTCTCTGGTGATGATCAGCGGGGGGACGAACCGGACGACAGAATCCCCGGCAGGGAGCAAAATTATCCCCCTATCCAGGGCATTCTCAATAACCGCTTTGCACTTTTCCACTGCAGGAGCTTTATTCTCCTCCACCAGCTCCACTCCGATCATCAATCCCATTCCCCGTACATCCCCGATCAGCGGGTATTTCTCCTTCATCTCATTAAGAAGCTTCATGAGATGACGCCCTTTTTCTGCTGCTTTTTCTCCCAGATTTCTGCTCTCCATGAACTCAAGGGTTGCCAGTCCTCCCGCAGCAGCGAGAAGATTGCCTCCGAAGGTATTGGCATGAGCCCCCTCCGGCCAGCTCATAATCCGGCTGCTGGAGAGAGTCGCACCCAGAGGTATTCCCCCGCCTATGGACTTGGACAGGCAGACGATATCCGCCCGCACGCCGAAATTCTCCATGGCCATGAACCTCCCGGTTCTATAGCCGCCGCTCTGGATCTCATCGGCGATGAGCAGGACATCATTCTCCCGGCAGATCCTTTCAATCTCTCGATGAAACTCAGCTGGCGGGACTATGAATCCGCCTTCTCCCTGAATCGGCTCCACCACAATGGCCGCAGCATCGGCAGGAGAGAGCTCTCTTTTGAATATCACGTCCTCGATCTGGGAGGCGCAGGCTATGCCGCAGCCGGGATACTCAAGCTGCAGTGGACAGCGATAGCAGTAGGCATAATAAGAGTGCACCACCTGCAGGGATGGGAAGTGCTCCTTTTGCCGCACGTTGGAACAGGTCAATGAGAGCGCTCCCAGCGTCCGGCCGTGAAAAGCCCGATAGAAGGCGATCATTCCCTTCCTATCGCTCTTCCAATAGGCAAGCTTCATGGCCGCTTCGACTGCTTCCGTCCCGGAATTGGATAAGAAGACCTTCTCATATCCCGTCATCCGGCAGAGCTTCTCCGCCAGCCTGACTGGTATCTCAGCGCAGAAATCCGAGAAGCCGCAGTGCATCATCCTCTCCATCTGAGCCCTTATCGCCTCCTTGACTCTGCTGCAGTTGTATCCGATGTTCATCACCGCCACCCCAGCGGCAAAGTCCAGATAGCTGTTGCCATCAACGTCGATTATGGTCGAGCCTTCTGCATGGTCAACCACCAGATCGTAGGGGCGGGTAAGCGAGGGCATAACCATGCTGTCCCGGAGCAGAATATCCCTCGATTTCTGGCCTATTTTCCTCATCTGTCCACTTCCGTGTCTATCTGCGCCTTCTGCAGCCTGTTGCTGTAATCAAAGTAGACCGTCTTCAGGTCGGTGAACTCATCTATGGCTGTGGTCCCGGCCTCTCTTGCTCCGTTGCCAGAGGCTTTAGTTCCACCGAAGGGCAGGTGAATCTCCGCTCCAATGGGAGGGGCATTGACATAGGTGATGCCCGCATCTATCCGTTCTATCGCCAGAAAGGCATTTTTAATGTTTTCCGTATAAATGGAAGAAGACAGTCCATAGGGAACGGAGTTGGCAATCTCTACCGCTTCATCCAGGCTTGAAGCGCTGGTCAGGGAGAGCACCGGCCCGAATATCTCCTCCTGGGCTATTCTCATATCCTCCGCTACATCGGTGAATATGGTGGGCTCAAAGAAGTACCCCGGAAGGGGATTGATCCTGCTGCCGCCCAGGAGGAGCTTTGCCCCCTCATCCTTTCCGATCTGCACATACTCCTCCACTTTGGCGAGCTGGGAGGCGTTGATCAGAGGTCCCATATCAATCCCCTCGTCCAGGCCGCTGCCCACCCTCAGCCCCTTTGTCCTCTGGACCAGCATGCTTTGAAACCGGGGTAGCACCTTCTCATCCACTATCACCCGGCTGGCAGCAGTGCACCGCTGTCCGCTGGTGCCAAAGGCCCCCCAGAGCACTCCATCCACCGCCAGCTCCAGATTGGCGTCATCCATGACGATGATCGGATTCTTGCCTCCCAGTTCGAGAGAGACCCTTTTCATATCCTTTCCCGCCTCGGTCATTATCCATTTTCCAATGTCAAGTGACCCGGTGAAGGATATGGCCCGAACCCTTTTGTTTCTGACCAGAGCCGCTCCTGCCTCGCTCCCGGTGCCAGTCACCAGATTGATGACGCCCCGGGGAATCCCGGCCTGGATGAGGATCTTAATCATCTCCTCTGCCAGCAGGGGGGTGTCGCTGGAGGGCTTGAATACTATGGTGTTTCCGGAGATCAGCGCCGGCATTATCTTCCAGGCGGGAATGGCCAGGGGAAAGTTGAACGGGGTTATCAATCCCACCACCCCGATGGGCCGGCGAACGGTTAGGCAGAATTTGTCCGGCAGCTCGGAGGGGGCGGTCTCTCCCAGGAGCCTTCTTCCCTCGCCGGCGGCATAATAGGTCATGTCTATGGCCTCCTGAACATCTCCTCTCGCCTCGGAGAGGACCTTGCCGTTCTCCAGGGTCATGAGACGGGCCAGCTCCTCTTTTCGCTCCTCCAGCACTCTTGCGGCACGAAAGAGTATTTTTCCTCTCTGGGGTGCAGGGGTTCTGCTCCAGGATTCAAACGCCTGCACTGCGCTGTCCACGGCACGATTCACATCATCGGAAGAGGCCTTCTGGAACTCTCCAATCGGCTCAAGGGTGGCCGGATTAAAATCCTTGAATGTCTCCC
>JAXDAR010000148.1:0-6065 GCA_034679645.1 Methanothrix sp.
GGGAGAATACGTCCACTATCACCACATTGCTCGGCTGGCTAGTCTGCACAAAGTAGAGCATATGCCTCCCCACCTTATCTGCCAGGTAGTTCATGCTGTTGTAGCCGGCGTTGAACTGATAGACCAGGTAGTTCGCCGTGGCCGTATCGGTCTGAACCACCTCGTAAAAGCCCGTTGCCCCTGCTGCTGGAGCATGGGCGACGAGCTGCAGCCAGGTGCCCACCGGACAAACCACATACTGAGTCCAGTTATTGGCTCCCTGAATCCACAGGTCACCGGTCTTTGAGGGAACGAGGGAAGCGTACTGGGAGTAGGGCAGCCCCACACCGGCACCATAGTAGACCACAGAGGGAGTCCTTCCGACGATATCGTATTTGGCCGGATTGCTCACGATCCCGCCGGAGGGCTTTGTGCCTGCAGAAGTGCCTGCTGTGCTGTAGTACTCTTTATAGGGAGCAAAGGTGGTCTCGCTGTACGGCTGATTGTAGAACGAGCCGCCGGTGGAGGAGTACCAGGGATAGTTGTAGACCGGCTGATCCAGCCAGCGTAGCATCCCCGCCAGCCCCGGATCGTCCGACCGGCTGTAGCCGACATATCCACCCTCTAAGAAATCACCGGTATCCTGGCCGGAGGCAGTGCCCACAAACGTAATTGCTGATAAAATCAGCATGTTTAGCAGAATTTTGCCGTAATTCATATCATCACCAAATAATGTCTTTCAGAGAACTCTTGAAAAGCAGCCCCCTGATGCTTCCTTTGAGGGAGGTTGTGTTATGTATAAATATCGAGCGGGCCATACTATATACAACATATCCCGTCTACATATCTAGCGAGACGGCTAATGGGATAACCGGGAGCTTTGAACAGGGAGGTAACGATTATGGTTGAAGAGAAGCCCAAACCGATCATATTTGCAGAGGCACTGGACGAAGGCGTCAATTCCGCTTTTGCGTCCTTGAGAAATGAGATCATGAAAGAAGGCGCATTATCGGCTAAAGAGAAGGCGATTGTGGGACTGGCATGTGCGGTTGCCATTCGCTGCGACAGCTGTGTCCAGTTCCATAAGAGAGTGGCACAGATGGCAGGAGTTAGCAAAGAGGAGATGCTGGAGGCAGCGGCCATTGGGGGACTGGTCCGCCTGGGTTCAGGCTTTGCCACGGCATCAATCATCCTGGATGATTAGGGAGCATGGATATTGCCGAGCTGGGTGAGAAGCTCGCCGCAGCAGGCCGGCTTAATCTCCGCCCCCTGTGTGTCTGGGTAGCAGATGAGATACCACCGGGGGCAGAGGCATTCTCCTCTGTAGACCGCTGCCTGGCCCGGGCGGTATATACCTGTGCCCTCTATCCGGAAACGCCGGCACTTTATCTGGATGAGGCTCAGGAGGGCTGCTGTCCGGGGGGAATGGCCTGGATGGGATATGCCGATCTTCCTCCTATGGTCAAGTGCTTGAAAGATGAATTGCCGCCATGTCCCTTTTCTTCCTCACAGCCAGCCCACCTGGGGCAGGGACTGGAGCAGGGTCGCTCTGAAGAGCACATCGATGATCAAGGCAGCAAATAGCCAGGCGCGGTAGTTGGCAGACTGATAGAAGAACTCTTCCCCTCTTTTTGCCGTAGGATGGCGCACGAAATCCCAGTTCTGAATGAGCAGCCAGCCACCGGATACAATAGCTGCCACCAGATAAATCCATCCCAGACTGCAGACCAATCCCAGGGCGATGGAAAGAGCAATCCCCACCAGCCAGAAGAGGGCCACCAGCTTTGCAGTCACCGGAATGCCAAAGGTGGCAGGAGTAGTGGGAATTCCCTCTTTCTTGTCGCCTTCCACGTCCCTTGACGCATCGCAGTTGGTGAATCCCCAGTCGGTGATGCAGATCATCGCCGCCAGGATCAGAGAAGCAGGATGGATGCCTGCACCGGCCTTTAAAATTCCCGCCGGCTCCATGGCCAGCCAGACGCCGAAGGGCACCAATCCGTAGGACAGGCCCACGAATATCCAGGAGAAAGGGGTATTCCTCTTCGCCCAGGCGGAATAGATGCTGGCCATGATGGTGGCCGCGACCAGGGCGACAAAGCTCTCCGGGTTCAGGTAGAGAGCGGCAGCCAGGGCGACCAGAAAGAGAAATATGGACCAGGACTGCGCCTGCCTCCGGCTGAGCTTTGCCGAGGGCAGCGGCCGGGAGGGCATGCCGACCTTATCCACATCGATGTCGCAGCAGTCGTTATAGACATAAGAGCTGGTGATGGCACAGTAGGCTCCCAGTACCGCTATGACAAAAGGAATCAGAAGGGGAAGCGTCCCCTCCACTGCATAGACTGCCAAGAGAGCTGACGCTGCAGGCATGGCGATATCCATGGGGGCTAGCGGCGGGCGGAGAAGCTCGATATATGCTCTGAAGCTCGTTAACTCTTGATTTATCATTTAATCGAATTCCCTGGGGATTGTTATTCGAATACCACCTCTCAGATTACTCCTGAGAAGAGGTCCAGGTGATCCCCGGGCCGGGTCAGGTACTCCAGCCGGCCATGTTCCTTTATCAGAGGATACATCTCCCTGGCTTTAGCCAGCCCCAGTCGGGAGAGGGTCCGTCCGCCGGGAGCATCCGCCCGCCGCAGCTCGCCCGCCTCAGGGCAGCGTGGATTCTTGATCCATCCATCGCGGGTGAAAAAGTATGCCCCTCCTCCCTTCTCCTTAATTGGGCCATAGAGGGACGAGAAGTCACTGGCCACAAAGTTGGACATCTTCAGGATTTTATTGGATCGATTGATAGTGATATGCCCATAGTTGGGAGGGACCAAGACCTTATCCCCGGCGACAGCATTTATAGCCACCACATCGGATAGATCATCGCTCTGCAGGAGATAGAGCGCCTCGCCCTCCAGCACCTCATATAATTCTGGATAGGTGACGTCTGAGCCTGGTGCTGTGGGATGGTAGTGGCCGGCGGTCTTGATGTACTCTTTTCCCATCATCCCCGGTGGGATAATGGTGATATCATACCTCAGGTTCTGATCACGAAGTTTATCCCCGTCCGCACGACTTAAGAAGAGGTCGCGGAACATATAGTACATCTCATAGTTCTCTGCCCCTGCCAGCCATTCCTGATCGAATATGACGTCTTTCATGTCAAAGAGCCGGCGAATGTCAGGCTCTTTTGTCTTACCACCGAATTCCAGATTCATCTTCTGTGCCACCACTCTCCTCTAGGCAGCCGGGATTTATATGGTCTTCCACTGGCTTTCTCTAAGTATGCCGTCGAAAAGAAAAGAATGAAAAGAAAGAGAATAAAGAGGGGAATGAAAGCAAAGCTAGCCACACCAGTTTGCTGGCCTAATTCATTCGCGGCCTGCAGTCAACCTCGATATTCTGATATGTCAGGATGAGGCTCAGCAGGCATATGGTGTATTGATGGTGAAATATTCAGTAAGGACCTTCCTGTAGTCCACTATCACATCCACCTTCCAGTTCCCTGGCAGATGAGCGACATCAGTACCCTTGATCTTCAGGCAACTCCAGACGGGCGCCGCCCACATTCCTGTGAATCCATCAATGGGCGGAATGGTGCTGAACGACCGGGCATAGGTTCTGCCCTCAGGCCAGTACCATCTCCACTCCACGGTATGCGGTTTGGCGTCCCGCCAGATCAGCAGCCAGGATACGGCCTGCTCATCGTCGGTGGTAAATGTGGTCGTCCTGTAAAGCGGCATGCCGCTATCGGTAATATCTTTGGCTATGGTATGCTCGCTCAGGGGAAAGAACATGGGATGAGATGCCAGAGCCCCTCCGCCCATGAGCAGTAATGCCAGCGCCACTAAAGCTAATACTCTCAAATTCATCGCCACTCACCATTACTTCGAAAGCTTTTGAAACCCCAATAGTATATTAATCAAATGTAGCATAAAAAGATGACGATTGGCAAGGGCGAAGTGATGCCGCCAACTGGCCTGTCTGCCGGCATGATCAAGCCAAGGCACATGGCTAATATCCAAGAACGAGCGGCTTTATGCCCGATCTTCCGGCGATATGCTGGGGAAGGTCAACAACCCGATCCACGCTATCGATCACATTGCCGTCGCTCGTAAGGATGATGCCTTTCTCCACCTTCAAAAGGCGGTCTACATCCCTGTTCGTTCTGGCAGAGCCGCAGAGATTCCGCTCGGCCATCATCCCTCTCACCGTCTCCGCCAGCTCTCCGCTGCCGCTCATCTGCTGGTCGAATAGAACCTCTGTCCGGGCGGGACCGACTGAAGCCAGAAGGTCAAAAATTCGGTTGAGGGCATGAATCGTGAGCGAGGAGGACCTGAAACTCCTGAAGATCCCTCTGCTGTCTCGCAGGAAGCCGTCATCGCATAAGTAGACGGGATAACCTCCCAGGACGCTCTCGGTGGTGATGAGGACGTTGTATCCGTCGACAAATATGCCCTGACCTCTCAGATCCTCCAATTTCACCACCCTGGCCATCCTTGCCCTGGCAACATCCGACTTCACCACCACCCTCATCAGGATGAACCTCTCCTCATCCGCCAGTCGGTGGTGATCGGAGACAAACCTGACTGCCGAGTCCCTGGGGTAGCCCCGGTCCAGCAGATACCTCGCCTCCACCAGGGCTAAAGCTATTGCCTGTGTTGGTATCAGACCTCTTTTGCCGTCTCGCTTGCCGCTTTGGCCGACAGTCTCACTTCCTGGTATATGTCATGGCCATGCGAGTCCACCGCCACCACCATGGGACCGAGATCTTCGGCCTCCAGCTCCCAGATCGATTCCGCCATCCCCAGTTCCTGGAAGTGCACGCCCCGAATCCGGAGCTGGGATGCAGCCGCTGCTCCGCAACCTCCCGGATAGGCCAGATAAACCGCTCTGTCCAGGAACGGCTCTCCTGGCAGGCCCCCTTTGCCGATGATGGCCTTCACCCCTAAAGCGAGGATCTCGTCGGTGTAGCGTGCCATCCTCCCGCTGGTGGTGGGCCCGGCGGAGATGACCGAATCTGCCTTGATGATGGGACCGCAGTGATAGAGAGCCGCTCCCTGCAGAGATACCGGACTTCCCTGGCGGCGGATCCGGGCATGGGCCTTGTCGCGGGCGGTGAACACCCGGCCGCTGAGAAATACAATATCGCCAGCCTTCAGCTTTGTCACGTCCTCTTTGCTCAGAGGGGTGCGGAGATGAAATTCGGTCACAAGATCACCTCGGTGGCGCTTCTGTTTGCCCAGCACTGAAAGTTTATGGCTACCGGCAATGATGCGGTATGGCAGAGCGCTTTTTCCACTCTGAGGCCAAGGATGGTGGTATCTCCTCCCAGGCCCATGGGGCCGATGCCCAGGCTGTTCAGCCTCAGCATAAGGATCGCCTCAAGATTTCCCATCTCTCCTTTTCCCTTCTCTCCCTTTCCTATCACTCCTTTCATCTCTTCCGCCAGGTGCATATTGAGAAGGGAGCGCTTGGCCAGTCGGGCAGCGAGGTCGAAGCTGCCGCCGATCCCTATTCCCAAAAACAGGGGCGGACAGGCGTTAGCCGCCCTCTCCCTGACTGCATCGATGATGAACTCCACTGGATCGTCTGCCGGATTGAGCATCATCACCAGGCTCATGTTCTCTGATCCCGCTCCCTTGGGAAAAGCAGTGATCCTCAAGCTTTTGCCCTCGATTTTGTCCAGGATTATGTCCGGCATTCCGGGACCGGTATTGTCCCCGCTATTCTCCCGGCTCAGTGGATCGACGGCATTGGGCCGAAGAGGAATCTGAGCTGTCGCCCTCCTCACCCCTCCAGCTATGGCCTCCTGGAGGTCGAAGTCCAGTGGAAGATCGGTGCCCACCTGCACATGAAATATGGGAAGGCCGGTATCCTGGCATACGGGCAGGCCACGTGATCCGGCCAGGCTCACGTTGTCCAGCATGAACTGCAATTGAGAGCGGGCCAGTGGATTGGTCTCCCTTTCCAGGCCCTCTTTTATTCTTTCCAGGACCCAGGGAGGGAGAGTGGTCTCCGCCCGGTATAAAGCGCGAACGGTGGCATCAGTCACCTGGGAGGCGGTTATCATCCTCTACTCACCCTTCCGCCTTCTT
>JAXDAR010000149.1:0-6292 GCA_034679645.1 Methanothrix sp.
ACTGTCTTCCGGAGAGGGGATTTCAGCCCATTCCGGGAAGCTCACCCTCAATGATCGATCCACCCAAGGGCTGCAGGTTCCATCCTCGCTGTCCAAGAGGTGAAGAGAGATGCAAAATCGGGCCGGAGATGATTCAGATGAACGAGGGAGAGGAGGGGGGGGCCAGGGAGGTGAGATGCTGGCTATACTGAAAGCGGTGAACATCGCCAAGAGCTATGAATCCGGACTGATCTATAAGAGGCAGCACTCAGTCCTTCAGGACATATCCCTGGAATTGAAGGAGGGCCGGACACTGGGATTGATGGGAGCCTCAGGCAGCGGCAAGACCACCCTGGGGACCATCCTGGCGGGTCTGGAGAGTCCATCCTCCGGTTGCGTCCTCTTTCAGGGGAAGGATATCCGCAGTCTGCGGGGAAGGGAGCATCTCGCCTTCAGGAGAGGGGTGCAGATGGTTTTTCAGGACCCGGAGGGCTCATTGAATCCCAAAAAGAGCATTGAGCGGTCGATATGCGAGGTCATTTCCCTCCTCAGGATTCCAAGAAGAGAGTGGCAGAATAAGGCCCGCGAGGTCCTGGAGTTGGTAGGCCTTAGCGAGGAGCTCCTCTGTCGCTATCCAGCTCAGATATCAGGAGGACAATGCCAGAGGGTGGCCCTGGGCCGGGTGCTGCTCCTGGAGCCCAGAGTCATCATCCTGGACGAACCTACGTCCGCTCTGGATATATCGGTCCAGGCCCAGATTCTGAATCTCCTCCGGGATCTGCAGATTGATTTGGGCCTGTCATACCTTCTCATCTCCCACCGGCCTGAGGTGATCCGTTTCATGGCTCATGAGACGCTGACCCTGGAGGGCGGTGCGATCACATGAAGACATATGGAGGCAAAGCTCCATTAGTCGCCAGGAAAAAAAAGGGAGCAGAGTTCGATACCCATTGAGCTTTAAGAGACATGCATAGGATCACGGACGTAGATCAATATTCTGTATGATGCATGCCAGACTCGCAAAGATGGAGTGTTGGTATCGACTCGGCGTTGATAGTAGTATTCCATACTATAAATGTCTTTAGTAATACAAAATTTTAAAGATTACGAACATAGTCTCTCTGAGATCTGGATCTCGATATAGATACTGGCGATTGGCTGGCGGGATTCGGCGGCATAGTCTGCGATATCGCGGCCTATTGCCGTCTCGGGTGCTACGTCTTCGCCATGGCTAAAACCTCCTCCGTCTATCATCCTGCCTGAGGAAGTCTGTCTTCTCTCTGGTTCTCTAATGAAATATGATTTAATTCTAATATAGAAAGGTTTTTTAATACGAAGGAGCATCTAATGATACGATATTTATGAGGACGGTTGCTTTGTTGGTGCTCTTGGGATTGCTGATATCCTCAGCAGCAGCTCATAATCTGTATGCCGAGTTTTCTCCGGATCTTGTCCCCGACTCCGAGACGGAATTCTGGATCGCTTATGGCCATGGAGGATCTGCCGATTCCCGGATAGAATCATTGCCCCTGGCCCGATTGATCTCTCCGGATGGCAGCGAGGGCGAGCTATCTTTTGAGCCCTATCAGGATGGTCTGAAGGGATCCGCATCCTTCGATGAGCCGGGCTGCTATATTATGGACCTGCAGATGGATACGACATTCTTTGACCCCTCCTGGTTTGGAGCTGCGGGCCAAAAGAGCCTGGTGGAGAAGTACGGACGGGTCCTGATGCCATTCCAGTCCGGAGAGGGATATGACTGGTCCAGCGGAAAAGGCCTGGAGATCGTGCCCGAAACCGATCCCTATCAGCTCAAATCAGGCGACGACTTCCGGGCCCGTGTGCTCTACAATGGCAAGCCCGTGCCTGGCAGCTATAGCGCAATCATCGCCCGCTCTCCGGAGGATGTTCTAGTGGTCCAGCATGCCCAGGAGAGCGAGATCTCCGGAGAGAGCCCTGACGGCACCATCAGCTTTGCCACCGGGAGAGCAGGATTGTGGGTGCTGTCATTTGAGGCCAGCATCGATGAGAGCGGAAGATGGACTGCAGTCGGGGACGATCCGAATGGAAACTACAAGAAAGGAGAGGGGATCGAGTACGAAGAGATCGCTCCCACCGCCTATCTCACCTTCTGGTTGAAGGGCTGAGGCAAAAATGGTCCATATCTCCGATGGCGTCCTGCCCCCGGCCATGTTGGCGGCAGGATTCCTCCTCACGGCGTTACTGCTTGTCCTCTCTTTGAGGAGGATGCAGATCGAGGAGATCCCAAAGATCTCATTGATCACCTCCGCGCTGTTCGTGGCCAGTCTGGTCCACTTCCCCGTGGGCCCCACTTCGGTTCATCTGATCATGAACGGTCTTGCCGGCATACTCCTGGGACCAAGGGCCTTTATAGGCGTTTTTGTGGCCCTGACACTGCAAGCGGTCTTCTTTCAGCATGGAGGCCTGTCCGCCCTGGGGGTCAATGCGTTCAATATAGGCGTTCCCGCTCTTTTCGCCTGGCAGCTATTTAAGAGAAGAAGAGGCCTGCAGTCACCCCTTCAGGAGGCGGTCTTTGGTGGACTTGCTGCAGGACTGGCAGTCTTGATGTCGGTGCTGATGGTCTCCCTGGAGCTGCTCGCTCTTGGCGAGGCGTTCGGTGAGATATCGGTTCTGGTGATAGGTGCCCATTTGCCGATAATGCTCATAGAAGCAGTTGTGGTGGGAGCAGCAGCGGGATTTCTCCTGAAGGTTAAGCCAGAGATGTTGGCAGACAGCAGAAGTGGGATTATGGAGGCGAATTGATATGAGGTGGATACTGGCTTTGACTGTAGCCGCACTGCTCCTGGCAGGAGCGGCCAGCGCCCACAGGATGTTTGTGGGCCAACAGATAACCCTGGACCTGTTCATCATTCATGATGACGGTAGCCCGGCGGCCAATGCCGATGTGAGGCTCTATCAAGAGGGGGCTCTTTATGCCGAGAACGTCACAGACAGTACCGGAAGGTTTACCGTCACCCTCCCGGGAAAAGGGACGGGGAACTGGAGCTATGAGGTGGAGGGTGGAGGACATACCGAGAAGGGATCCATTATCATCAGCAACCCCCTGACAGGAAGCAGGTGATGAATTGAAGGCTCGAATAGCTCTCATTCTCCTTCTCCTCCTTTTGAGCTTCAATCCTTGTTGCGGCCACAGGATGATTATGGGCTACCAGGTGAATGAGGTCAAGGTGGTCGCCCTCTATGACGATGGAACCCCAGCTCAAGGGGTGGAGATCGAGGTTCAAAGAGATGGCAAGACCATAGAAAAGGGGTTGACGGACAATAAGGGTGCTTATGTCGTCCAGCCGGGTACGGGAACTGGAGATCTCAAATTCGTCAGCTACTCCACTGGACACAAGGCAGAGCTGGACCTCGACCTGGTGCAGAAAGAGGCAGAAGAGCAGGTATCCAAGCCATTCAGAGCAGCAGCTGGCCTTGGCTATCTGCTGGGGATCGCAGGATTGGCCATGATCATCACTTCCAGAAAGAGAAGATAGAATAAAATGAGCGGCTTTGATCCGGAGAGATTCTCTGACCAGGACTCGCCCCTGCACTGCTGGGATACACGGATCAAGCTCATCTCCATTTTTGTGCTGATCATCTCCGTTGTGATTGCAGAGAAGATAAGTCAAGCTCTGGCTGGGCTGGCAGTATCAGTGCTGTTGGTCCTGATATCAGGGCTTCCCCCGCGCCACGTCCTGAGCTTCATAAAGTGGCCTTTTGTATTTCTTCTCCCCCTGCTGGTCATCCTTCCCCTAACCGCTGAAGGGGAGATTCTCTTCGACTTTCGCTCTCTTAACATCAGCCTTCAGGGTTTGCATCTCGGACTGCTGTTTATAGTCAGGGGAACTGCAGCCGCTCTCCTGGCCCTGATTATGATGGGAACGGCTCCATTCAATGTGAACATCAATGCCCTGAGGAGCCTTGGCTTGCCCGGTCCTCTCACCCAGATATTCCTCTTCACCTATCGCTACCTATTCCTTATTTATGAGGAGCTTCAGACCATGAGGAGATCCTTGGACTCAAAAGGATTTGAGATAAGATCAAATGCCAGATCCGCTCGCATACTGGCGACTGCGATAGCCATGCTCCTGATCAGAGGCTATGAGCGATCGGAGTATGTCTTCAATGCCATGCTCTCTCGAGGCTACCAGGGAAGTCTGCCTTCCATCCAGAGGCAGAAGATCGGCCCCAGCGATATAATCAAGGCCACCCTCATATGTGGAGCAGCTGTATTTATTCAACTCATCTAAAATACATGAGGTTTTATGACAGACAGGGAAGATATGGCGATAGAGGTTGAAGACCTCAGCTACAGCTATCCGGACGGGACCCAAGCCCTGGAAGCTGTCAGCTTCTCCCTTAGGAGGGGCGAGTCCCTGGCACTTCTGGGGCCCAATGGAGCAGGCAAGTCCACGCTCCTCCTTCATCTCAATGGTCTGCTGCGGGGGAAGAATAAGGAGGGGAAGGTCAGGATCTGGAATAAAACGATAAGCGAAGAGAACCTGAAATGGGTGCGGAGCCAGGTGGGAATGGTCTTCCAGGACCCAGATGACCAGCTCTTTATGTCTACCCTGGCAGAGGATGTTGCCTTTGGTCCAGCGAATATGGGCCTGCCTGAGGAAGAGGTGCGCGAAAGAGTGGAATGGGCACTGCAATGCGTTGGCCTTTCCAGCCTGGCGGCTAAGGTGCCTCACCACCTGAGTTTCGGCCAGAGAAAGAGGGCTGCATTTGCCACCATCCTCTCCATGAGGCCTTATGTGATGGTTCTGGATGAGCCCACATCAAACCTCGATCCCCAGTCCAAGATGGAGATGGTCTATCTGATCAGAGAGCAGCAGAGGAACGGGACGGCTATAATCACCGCCACCCATGATGTGAACATCGTCCCCTTGCTAGCGGACAGGGTTCTTCTTCTCGATAAAAAGATTGTGGCAGATGGCCCTGTCCATGAGATCATGAGCCAGAGAGGTCTCATGGATGATCTGGGTCTGGAGATGCCCATACTTGCTGATTTGTTCAAAAGCCTTCAGGAGGAGCATCTGTACACAGGAGCTATTCCTTTCAGAAAAGAGGAGGCTATTGGGGCGCTAAAAGATATGCTCCATCGTTGAGATGGGCAGCAGATCTGAAAGGCTAAAATGGTACAGCATGAGAGTGCCATGGACAGGCAGCAGGCATTCAAGGGATGAGGCAGTGATGGCTACAATGGGCCTGCTGTAAAAAGATATAACCGGGCAGTTAAAAAGGAAAAAGATGTGGCCTGAAAATGGTTAGTATTCAGGCTTCAAAAGTCGGTCCTCAGGACGACGGTTGCCCTGTAGACGGGACCGACGAACGTCTTTTCGTTTGAGGCATTGCCCCGTGGGGCGTCTTGTGCTGTGACCACCCTGGTATCCATGAGGGTATCGGCAACAACCACCCACTCACTTAATTCATCTGTGCTGGACAGGTTCAGGCTCACCTTTCCTTCTGCATCGGTCATGCCCCTTATCTTTGAATCGTTGCCAACCTTCTGGGCGACCAGTTCCAGGTCGCTGAAGGGCTGGCCTTGATATAGAACCTGGAACTGGAAGTCGCCCTTGCCCGCCTCGGTGATATTGGTGAGGGGCACGATCTCCAGTATCTGTCCCACGGGCTTTGAGGCCAAGGAGTAGTCGGAGTCGGGGCCGACAATAAATGACTTGCCGTAGGTGTGCAGGGGATAGGACCTCTCGACGTACCAGTCATCAGCCCAGCCAGTCTTGTTGAGGGCATTAAAGTCGATCTCGTCGACATTTCCTTCCTCCCAGTATCCAGTTGCCGGAGGATTGGTGATGATGTGAGTCCAGGATCCACCTTCATTATAGGAGGTTATGACGTACAATCCCGGATGCTCAACATCGAAGCTGAAGATGGGGTAGTTGCCCATAGTGTCGGTCTTCTCATTAACGATATGGTCGATCACCCCGCCATCCTGTCTTGTTATCGTCATGTTGGTCAATCTCTCTGGCATCTCTGCGGAGGAGGTATTATGACCGGCGGCCATAGGCAGTATGGCTGTATCTCCCATATTCACAAAGCCTGATATGGGTCGGACGAATAATTGATGCGCGTTCACTGCTGCCGGTGAAAATAGCATAAGCAGCACAGCTATCAGCAATAGTCTTCTCATATACGGTACACCGGTATGATTAATTGCTGCAATATACTTAAAGTTTTCTACTTATTTACTAAAACATCATATTAAATCCATATCAAATATATGTATATTACAATTAATCAGATAATGCTGACGAAAACTATTTCAGGT
>JAXDAR010000150.1:0-4296 GCA_034679645.1 Methanothrix sp.
CAGGAGAATGAGACCTTGGACAATGACAGATCGCCACCAATGTCGAAACCAGGGCTCCCGAATTACTATTATCGAGGATCTCAATTAGGTTTGCTGCTCAATCCATGGGGAGCATGGGCGCCCTGATTACTGCTGTCACGAATCCACGCAAACATGCGGCATCCCGCCCACAGGGGCGCAAGCACTCGAAATACGACAGACATTTTCTCAGGCCGAAACAAGGGCTCCCAGATTACTGCTTTCACCAATCGCAGGCAACCATTCAGCACGAGAGATAGGAATCGGGTGAACCCAGATTGGCCAAAGCGACCAGGCGTGCGGCCCCCTGACGCCGGGCGATAAGCATCTTATGAGATCTTTAGCCATTGATAAGCTTCGCAAAAGGATTTATTGGGTTTTGATGTGAAGGATGTGAGGGGTCCTGGAATGAGATATGCTGCGGACAGAGAGATAATTGAATACGCGCAGGAAAATCGAAGAGTGGTGACCAGAGATCTGGATTTTGGTGGCGTCCTTCAGTATCCGAATCAACCGGGTGCAATTATTCTCAGGCTGCCTTCGGAGTACACAGCGAAAGAGATCAACGATATCCTCAAGGATTTCTTGATTTCAGTAAAGGAGCAAATTCTGAAAGAAGCAATAATAATTGTCGAGATTGGCCGCTATAGAAGACGCCCACTAAATCCTACGAATTGGTTGATCCAAGGTCCAAGAAGCCATGTCGCATCCCTATCCCGAAGATGCGCGAGCCCTTGGGAACTGTAGATCGCTGCCATGCTCACCTAACATCTTTTTATTAGAGTTTCAAAAGATGGGTGATTTCGTTTGGGTGGTGGCCAGGCACAATCGGGTGTGGCAGGTGGGTCAGGTGGTGGATATGACCCTGCCAGCGTAGAAATAAGGCGATTCAGCTCCAATTGTAGGCAAGCTTGCAGCTCACCCCAGGCCCCTCTGGTGAATAATGATGAGGCGAAAAATATGAAGCCATTGATCGAGCAGATAATCCCCCTGTGCATCGTCCTTTTGATTTCTATCAGCAGCACCATTCCCGGCTGCATTATGCCCGGCTGCATTCAGGGATCGGGAAACTATAGCACCGAGAACAGGACGGTGGACGACTTCAGCAGTATAGACCTCTCGGGAATCGGTGATGTCTATCTCACCCAGGGGGAGAAGGATTTGAGAATCGAGGCAGAAGACAATATAATCCAAGAGATAAAAACGGAAGTCGGTGGCGGAAAGCTCACCATCTATCATAAAGCGAGATGCATCAACCCTCATATGCCCATCAAGATCTTCGTCTCCACCCCGGAACTGGAGAGCTTGAGCATCAGCGGTTCCGGGAGGATCATCAGCCAGTCACCCATAGATTCCAAGGCTCTAAACCTCAGAGTGAGCGGCTCGGGAAACATGGAACTGAATGCCGTCTGCCAGGATCTCCAGGCGATGATCTCCGGCTCGGGCACCGCTCTCTTGAAGGGAGAGGCCGCCAGGAGCGAGATTGTGATCAGCGGCTCGGGGTCAATGCACGGCTATGACCTCCAGACAGACCGATCAAAGGTTACTATTAGCGGCTCAGGAATAGCGGAGATCTATGTCATGGAGGAGCTGAGTGCCCTGATAAGCGGCAGCGGAAGCCTCTACTGTAAGGGGAATCCCGAAAGCGTCAGCCAGACGGTCAGTGGATCGGGAAGGGTGATCGTCCTGGACGAGTGACAGATGATAATATGCCCAGCATGAGCCGATTGTTCGAGGTGCAGAGCAGCGTGGCCCGCAGAGTTGATTTGACGGATAGCTACTCAACCGAGTATGTGGCCGGAGTAGATCAGGCCTTTCTGGGCAACCGGATCATGTCCGGGGCGGTGCTGCTGAATAGGTCCATGGAGGAGATAGCCCGGGCTTGCTGCATTATGCACGAGGCCTTTCCCTATATTTCTGGCTATCTCTTTTTTCGAGAGGGTCCGGCAGCCATCAAGGCAATAAAAAGGCTCTCTGTTCAGCCCACCCTTATTTTCGTTGACGGCTGCGGCATAAATCATCCCCGGATGGCGGGCATGGCCTCGTTCATCGGTGTTCTGCTTAATATTCCCACCATCGGGTCTCCATTGACTCTTCCCTTGAGCTTGCCCGCAGGTACATATTGCAGGGCAAGCTTCCCGAGCCCTGCAGGCTCGCCCATCAGTATATCAATCAGGTAAAGAGAGATTGGTTGGATGCTGGGTTGGAGTGATGCTTGATTGAGGTGACGCTGGATTGAGGTGACGCTGGCTTGGAATCTTTATTTCAATTTGCTCATGATCGCCATTCCTTATCCTGGACCTTTTGCAGCCTTCCGTCCTTCAAAAAGCTCCGTTCCCGCCCATTCGCATTGAGGGTCCCGGCACAGCTCTATCAGATCCTCAGGAAAGGGCTCGAAAAAGCTCTGGCTCTTCAAATACGGCTCATCGAAGCGGGCGATCCAGCTCTTCAGAATGGATAGTGGTGCGCTGAAAGGGATCTTCTTCTGCTTATACTTCTCAATGCTCTGCAGGAAGAAGGTTCTCTCCCCGGAGGACAGCTCAGAAGAGAAGTATCCCAGGGAGTGCATTAGCACATTGGCTTTGGAGGTGTACCTGGGTGGCCTCATCAATGCCATTTCCAGATGCTGTCGATACTCTTTCAGGAGACTGGAAATCTCCTTTCCATCCCGATTGGCCACGAAATTTCCCCGGAGCTTCGACTCCTTCTGGCTGTGTGCAGCCAGTAGAAGTTTGTTGACTGTATGAAATCCGATGAGCCTTTTCATACTGGCCTCTCCTTCCACCTCTCTGTAGGCGGCGAGGGTGAAGACCCGGGTCAGAAAATGCTCCCGGAGATTGTAGTTTCTCAGCCTTCCCTCATCCTCAACGGCCAGCTCTGGAAAGCTCTTGACCACCGCTCTTCCGAAAAAGCCGGGCGCTTTGGCGACTGAGCTGGGCTTGTCCGGGCTGGAATAAACCTTGATATCCTTCATGCCACAGGATGGAGAGCGGAACTTCAGAATGAATCCGTCTATTCCAGATAGCGAATCCAGGAAGCTCCTGGAGAAGGATACCATCTTATTGGTCACATCCAGGCCGGTTGCCGGCTGGATGAGCCTGGGCTCTCCCTTGACGGATACAATGCGAATGGGGCTCCTGGGAACTCCCAGGCCTATCTCCATCTCCGCACAAACCGGGATGAAATTGACATGGGGCTTTAAAGCAGCCACAAAATCGCTTGGTATCATGCTCCCGTCGTATCGGCAGTGATCAAACTCTATGCACCGGCTTAATACTATATTCGGCCTGGGAAAGCTTCTCATAGGATTGATTTACGGGCCGATTGCTATTAATCATTGCTATCAGAAGCAGGGATGTTATCCACTTTTCTGCAGAATTTGATATGCAGAGATCCATTGATTAAGGCAGGGCGGATTTTCCTCTTCAGCGCCCAACATCCACGCAGCCTGCCAGGAACAAGAAGCGAGATGCTGTTTGTACCCAATGCCTGAGGATGCACATTTTCGGCATACAGCAAGCTGGACCTGCGGTGCACAATCGATGACGCCGCCGCTCCAACTCGCTGCCAGCCGAACAGGTACAGGAAGCTCGCAAAAAACAAATTAGCCGAGAGGAAAAGCGCTGCCTTTCCTCCGTCACAGCCAGTCTTTATTGTTCTGTTTTCAGGTGACTATTCCTGATAGCATTGAGACATTCAGCACCTGGTTGCCAGATAGATTCAGCGATTCAAGGCTGGTCAGATTCGATAGCGTTGATGCGTCGGTGATTTGGTTATTGGATAGATTGAGCGATTTGAGGTTAGTGAGAGAATTCAGCAATGATGCATCAGCGATCTCATTACTGCTCAGGTCCAGCGCTGTCAGGTTAGTAAGTCTCGATATTGGAGATACATCAGCAATCTGGTTGCTGCCTAGGAACAGCACTTTCAGGTTAGTGAGCCCTGATAAAGGCGATACATCGTTGATCCGGTTGCCGCCTAGGTCCAGCGCTGTGAGGTTATTGAGCCCAGATAGCGATGCATCGGTGATCTGGTTGCCGCCTAGGTCCAGCGCTGTGAGGTTATTGAGCCCCGATAAAGGCGATACGTCGGTGATCTGGTTGCTGCCTAGGTCCAGCGCTGTCAGGTTATTGAGCCCCGATAACGCAGATACGTCGGTGATCTGGTTGCCCCAAAGGTTCAGCTCTGTCAGGGTATTGAGCATCGATAGAGATGATACGTCGGTGATCTGGTTGCCGCCTAGGCGCAGCTTTGTCAGGTTATTGAGCCCCGATAAAG
>JAXDAR010000151.1:0-12799 GCA_034679645.1 Methanothrix sp.
ACCCTCCAGCCAGTGATCCTGATTGCCAATGAGTATTATGAGATCGATAAGGCACTGCGGGATGGGACCAGAGGTATTCAGTTCCGGTCGGTGCGCTCCACCACCATCGCCCAGGCCTTGAGGGAGATCTGCCGGGAAGAGGGGATAGAATGCGATCCCGATCTGCTGGTTACCATCGCCCAGAAGGCGGGGGGGGACTTGCGTTCTGCAATAAACGACCTGCAGGCAGCCGCCGAGGGCCAGGAGATGCTCAGAGAGGAGGACCTGGCCACCGCTCAGAGGGATGTCAAATCATCCATCTTCCGGGTGCTGGAGGTGATCTATAAAGGCAGCAACGCCAGGGAGGCCCTGGAAGCATCCTACAATCTGGATGAGAGCCCGGAGGACCTGATCAACTGGGTGGATGAGAACCTCCCCATGGCCTATTCCGGACAGGACCTCCTGCAGGGCTTCGAGACCCTGGCGCGCAGTGACATATTTCTGGGTCGGGTGCGACGGAGGCAGAACTATGGTCTGTGGCGATATGCCGGCTATCTCATGACCGGGGGAGTGCAGGCGGCCAGGGAAGAGCGCAGGCATGGTTATGTCGCCTTCCGTCCTCCCAGCCTGTGGCGAAGAATGGGCCAGACCCGCAAGGCCCGGTCAATAAGGGACTCCGCCGCCAGAAAGATCGGCAGGCACTGTCATGTATCCCTCTCCTTCGCCCGCTCGGAGCTGATGGAATTTGTGGGGATGCTGCTCAAGGACAAGAAAGGTGCTCCTCGGCTGGCGGCTCAGCTGGAGCTGACCGCAGAGGAGATTGCTCTTCTCCTGGGAAGCTCTCCAGGCACCAAGAAGGTGCAGAGCATCTTCGAGGAGGCGGCGAGAATTCAAAGCAGTGAACAGATCGAAGAGATCGAGCTGGCATGGCGGAAGAGCAGCCAGCCCTCACTGCAAGAGATGTCAGCAGGCTTTGCCCATGCGCCATCGCTGAAAGGCCAGCCAATCGATGAGCCCGGCCAATTCAATCCGCAGCAGGCAAAAGATGACCTCAGGACTTCCGCCGCATCCTCTCCAGGCCAGCAATCCGTTCCGGATGAGCCGGCAGACAGGGAGCCGGGGAAGAGAAGCCGGCCAGGGAAGACGGATGACCAGTCCAAAGCAGAGAAAAAGGATACCAGGGAATCCATCTCCCGCTCAGGGAAAAGGCAGAAGTCCCTGTTCGACTTCTGATCCGAAAGGGCTAACTAGATTAGTCAAGAAAATAGACTACAGCAGGCGCTGCAATCCAAACGCGCGCAAATAGTTGCGAGGGGTGTTAACTATGGCAGTACATGGTGGCAAATTTCCCAGAATGAAATCCGGCATACCTGGATTTGATGAAATGGTAGGGGGCGGATTTCATCAAGGGACTGTAAATACCATAACCGGTTCCTCAGGCACTGGCAAGACGGTCTTCGCCAGCCAGTTCATTTATTACGGTATCGGCCAGGGAGATAAGGGAATGATCATCACCCCCTCCGAGAGCGCTGAATACATGAGACGGGAGATGATGTCCTCCTTTGGCTGGGACTACAGCGCAATGGAAAAGGAGGGGAAGCTGAGCATCATCGATGTTACAGACCCGGTCCTCAGGCTGCAGAAGAGCGTCGATGTCGATCCGGTGGATTTTCTCATCAACTTCAGAAAGCTGGTGGAGAGGAAGCTGGAGGAAGAGAAGCCTAAACGGCTCTTCATAGACGATCTGACTGCATTTTTCATGGCGGTAGAAGCGCCCTTCAAGGTCCGTTCACTCACTGACGACCTATTCGGCACCATCCGCTCCAGCGGAGTGACCAGCGTGGTCACCATAGGCACTGCCTTTGGCACAAATCAGTTTCTGGAGTACGGGGCGGACTCCGCCACCATGCTCAACCGGGAGAGAATAGGCAATACTCTCATCAGATCGATCTACATAATGAAGATGAGAGGCTCGAAGATCGCCAATAGCATCAGGGTGCTGGACATTTCAGACGATGGTCTCTCCGTCTCCACCCTCTCCCCTTATCCATGAGGCTTGAATGATAGAAAGATGGATCATCCTGGCCGCTGAGGAAGCAGGCCCTGTCTCCAATAAAATGGGGGGCATATGGAATGTGGTGGACGCCGAGGCCACGACCCTCGCCCGGCTGGTGGCTCAGGGTAAAATAGATAGCGAGTTTCGTATCCTGGTGGCCGGTCCCAACTATCCCACTGCCGGATCGGACTGGAACACCGGCAGGAACCGGGTGACCGATATCTCTTCATTCAACCGCCTGGAGATGGGAGAGGAGCTGGGCTCAACCCTAGCGAAACTGAACTCCCTGGGCATCGAGAGCGTCACCGGCCAGCGGGTCGAGGACGGTGTTCCCATCGGTTATGTGCTCTTCAACGCCAATTACTATCAGTCTCGATTGGTGCGCTGGAAGAATCAGGAGATGACTCTGAACAATGCCATCAAGACCGAGGCTTTTGATCTTCTGGGCCTGGACTCCATGAGGTTTGAGAAAGAGCACTACGGCTGGGAGTACAACCATTATCTTAACCTCTCCTATGCCGTCTCGGAGCTGGTGCGCAACCTCGCCCAGTCCGGTGAGGAGGAGGCAAAGAAGTATGCCGACCGGGCAGTGGCCGATTTCGCCCGCTCGGTGATGCCCAAGGTCAGAGTGTCATTGCATTGCCATGAGTTTGGGGTCTTCTATGCTGCTGCCAGGCTGGAGAAGCTGGGCATTCCGGTGAGAACCCTCTGCACCCTTCATGCTACTGTTCCCGGCAGGACTGCAGGCTACCGGTCGCTGGATAAGATCAGAAAGAACGACTCAAAAATGGAACCCGGAACCCCTCTGGGCTTTGCCGCCCTGGAGGCCCTGGCCCGCTACGCCGATGGGGTCACATTTGTGGGCGACTCGACGATGAAAGAGGCGATGCTCTTTCACCGCATGAAAGGAGTGGTCGTCCGCAATGGAATCGATGTTCGGGGCGATAGAATCGACTGGGATAAAAAGGAACGTTGCCGGGCCCGGATCCAGGATTTCATCATTGAAAACCTCTACAAGGACTGTGAAGGCAGCTGCCCGGTAAGGGAGAACATCATTCCCGTATTCTCCATTTCTCGCATTGAGATAGAGAACAAAGGGTATCCTCAGCTCCTGGATGCCCTGGTGCTTCAGGACCATCTCCTCAGGCACAGGATGATGGGACAGCGACATGCTGATCAGATCCGGGTGGTGTGCTTCATCATCGCCGCTCACGGCCCCAAAGCCAGGGATAAGCTTCCCCAGGGCTTCCCCATCAACCTGCCGATGGAGGTTTTGGTGGGCGACGAGATCCGGCTGGAGAATATGATCCATGAGCGACGGCTCAGCAAGGACGAGCTGATCTCCGGCCGGAGGGGAGTGGCGGCGGTTCTCTATCCCCAGTGGCTGGGACCGAATGACGGCGGCCTGGGAATGAGAACGGACGAGCTGATGGCAGGCTGCGTTGCCGGCATATTTCCCTCCCAGTACGAGCCCTTCCTTCTCACCGCACTGGAAGCGGGAAGAGAGGGAACTCCCAGCATCGTCAGCCGGAGCGCAGGTTACAGCGATGCCCTGAAGAAGGTGGAGCACCGGGTGCCCGGCCTGGGCGGGGTGGTGATTGTGGACAATATCGAAATGCAGCTCCAGGAGACGGTAATGGAATATGCTCTGGCTCTGGATTACTTCTCCCGCACCTATCTGGAGGACGAGGTGAAATACCGGCTGCTGTGCGAGGAGTCATTCTCCCTGGCCAGGCAGTTCAGCTGGGAGCAGCCCGTGATGGAGTATTATAAAAATCTGACCGTCTGACCGCGAACCAGATACCGGTTTTAGGTCCGATTCAAGTAATGGCACGAAAATAAATAATTCTGAGGAGTGGCATTAATTGAAGTCAATGCGAATCGCCTATTTCAGCACTGAGTACCCACCCCTGGTCTATGGAGGGTTAGGGGTGTATGCAGATAACATCTCTCGCTCTCTGGTTGCCCTGGGAGGGAAAGTCACAGTCTTCTCCTGGGGATCGGATGAGATTCCCAGGCAGGAGACGATGAACGGGGTGGAGGTCTTCCGGGAGACGCCCCAACCCATGAGGGACGGCCTGGAGATCTTCCTCTCCCCTCAGACCCTGGGCTGGGGAAAGGGCCTGGAGTATCTGCTCAACCTCTTCAGCTACAACCAGCTCGCCCTTGACGACCTGGTGCGGTTGGGGCCTTTCGATCTGCTCGTCGCCCACGACTGGCTGGCCCTTCCCGGGGGCATGGCCGCCAGAAGATCCGGCATTCCTTTGATCTATCATGTACACGGCCTGGAGACGGGTCGCTCCTCCAATCCCAATACCCAGCTTATTGCCCTGGAGCATAAAGGCGCGGAGGTGGCGGACCTGGTCATCACCGTATCCGAGGCCATGAAAAGGGAGCTTGCCGGGCAAGGTATCTCGGCCGACAAGATCCGGGTCTGCTATCATGGGGTGGACTGCGAGTTCTTCGATCCGGATAAGGTGGACGAAAAAGCTCTGGCTGCCCTCCGGGAGAGATACGGATTTGTCAAGGATGATATCGTAATTCTCTTCGTGGGAAGGCTGGAGCCGGTGAAAGGGATCAGAGAGCTGTTCGCTGCCCTGCCCGCCGTTAAAGCAGAGCACAGCAGGATCAAGCTCCTGGTGCTGGGAGTCGGCAGCCTGGAGGATTGGGCGAGGGAGGAGGCAGAGAGGCAGGGCAATATAACCCTGGTCACCGATTTCGTCGATGCCAAGGCCAAGAGGCTCCACTATGCACTGGCTGACCTGTGCGTCTTTCCCAGCCTCTATGAGCCCTTCGGCATCGTGGGTCTTGAGGCAGCGGCCATGAGTAAAGCGGCAGTGGTGGGAGCCGCAGGCACCAGCGGCCTGGCGGAGATAGTCAGGAATCCGGGAGAGGATAAGCCATCTGGGGTTCATGTCAATGCCCGCGATCCTGCCGATCTGGCCTGGGGAATCAACCTCGCCCTGGATGATAAAGAGCGCTTGAAGGCCTGGGGAAGGAACGCCAGGGAAAGGGCCTTGAAGACATTCAGCTGGCAGAAGGCAGCGGAGAGCACCCTGGCCATCTATGAAGAGGCAATAGCCATTTCCGGTGAGAGATCGGGAGGAGCATAGGCATGCCGGAGATAAGACGGCACTATTTTCTGGAGGAATACTGCATCATCGCTGCCGAACGCAACAGGAGACCTTCGGATTTCCTGGTGGCCAAGGCAGTCCCGGGAGAGGAGAAGGACTGCCCCTTCTGCCCGGGGCATGAGGATAGGACCCCGCCAACCCTTGCCGCTTATACCGAAGACGGTCAGGATAAAACCGGATCGCAATCCTGGCAGATCAGGGCTTTTCTCAATGCCTATCCCACTGTGGTCCCCAGGCCCGAACCTCCGGCAGCAGAATGGATATCCCTGCCCGGCCAGGGATACCACGAGGTGATTGTGGACTCGGCCAGCCACCGGCAAAATCCCAGGGACTTCAGCCGAAAGCATATGGAGATGCTCGTCAGAGCCTACAGCGATCGCTACCGGCAATACCAACACCATGAGGACGTGAAGTATATCACCATCTTCAAAAACTGGGGCAAAGAGTCGGGTGCCTCGTTATCCCACAGCCACTCTCAGCTTATCACCCTTCCCTTTCTCCCCCCTCATATGAAAAGGGAGGAGGAGGCCATATCCCGCTCGTCATTCTGTCCTTACTGCAATATCGTCGACCGGGAGAGGGCATCATGCCGCCTAATCTCGGAGAATGATCACTGGGTGCTCTTTGCTCCCTTCTACTCTGTAATGCCCTATGAGACCTGGATCCTTCCCAAGAGGCACCTGGCAAACCTGGCTGATTTGAGGGACGAAGAGCAAAAAAGCCTGGCCAGCATGCAATCTGAACTGCTGCGGGCTCTCCACTCCACTCTGGATGATCCTCCCTACAACCTGATGATATTCCAGCTTCTGAAAGATTATCATTTCAATATCAGGATCCAGCCCATAGTCTCCAGGATAGCGGGATTTGAGAGGAGTTCTGGCATTTATGTCAATCCCGTTCCCCCGGAAGTGGCAGCGGCAGAATTGAGCAATTCATCCTTGCCGCCGAAAGATTAATCAATTACCGGACCAAATAAAACTTAAATCATTGTTCGGCCTGAATTGCTTTTAAAACAGGCAAACAAAGAGAAACATAACTAAAAAATAGTCATACTGATAATTTAAGGGCACATCTTCGCAGTACTCCTGGCAGAACGCTCTGCGCTATCTTTGCGCAATCTCTGAATCACTCCTGCGTTACGCCCGGCGGTACGCTCCGAATGCCCTTTAGGGATGCAATGGTGAATAGATGCGAATCGGAATGCTCTCCTGGGAGAGTTTATACTCAATAAAAGTAGGTGGTGTTGCCCCTCATGTCTCAGAGATATCGGAAGCGCTGGCCAGGCGGGGTCATGAGGTCCATGTTTTTACCCGCAGAGGGGACTTTGAGTCCTATGACAAGATAAATGGGGTGCACTACCAGCGGGCGGATGTGGATGAACACGGCGATATCGTCGATCAGATGAACCGGATGTGCGATGCCCTGTACAATCGCTTTGCTGCAGTGCAGCAGCTCTTCGGCAACTTCGATGTGGTGCACGGCCACGACTGGCATCCAGTTCTCGCCCTGACCCGCATTAAGAGCGACTATCATCTGCCCTTCCTCCTGACCATGCACAGCACTGAATGGGGAAGGAATGGGAACCACTTCGGATACGGCATATCCGAGGAGATATCACACCGAGAGTGGCTGGGCTGCTATGAGGCGGCGCGGGTCATTGTGACCACCAGGAGGATGCAGGATGAGCTGATGCAGATCTACAGCCTGCCCAAGGAGAAGATCCCCATCATTCCAAATGGCATCATCGTGGGCAAGATGAGGCGGGGTGTGGACGCCGGCCGGATCAAGGAGAAGTACGGCATTCATCCCCTGGCCCCGGTGGTGCTCTTCTGCGGCAGGATGAGCATCCAGAAGGGTCCGGACCTCCTGGTGGAGGCCATACCTCAGGTGCTGAAAAAAAGGCCCGACGTCTGCTTCCTCTTCATCGGCGAGGGAGGCATGAGATCGGAATGTGAGCAAAAGGCTCGCGATCTGGGAGTCGCTGATTCCTGCCGTTTCCTGGGGTACACTTCCAGCGCAGAAAAGCAGATGCTGATCAACGCCTGCGATATGATGTGCGTTCCCTCTCGCAATGAGCCCTTCGGTGTGGTGGTGCTGGAGGCATGGGATGCCTGCAAGCCGGTGGTGGCCACGGATGCAGTGAGCATCATCAACAACTTCCAGGATGGACTGCTGGCCTATATCCAGCCTGATTCCATAGCCTGGTGCATTAACCGGATGATCGGCAATCCCAAAGAGATGAAACACCTCGCCCGGGCCGGTTGGACCAGAATAGAGAGCGAGTTCTCCTGGGATCACATCGCTGAGAGGACGGAAGAGGTCTATGAACAGGCCATCGAGCTAAGCCATTGAGCAGAGCCGTCAAGGAGCCTGGTTTGCCCCTCCTCCTCTTTATGGAAAACTTTTTACCTGCTCCTCGTCTCCTCTAGACCGAAAGGTTCATGAAGGGCGAGGGCAAGGGGCTCTTAGCGCCTCGATAGCTTAGCCCGGTATAGCGCGTCCTTGGTAAGGACGAGGTCGCGGGTTCGAATCCCGTCCGAGGCTTAATTCCTATTTTTTGTCCGTTCTCAGAAGGTATTTGATGCATGCGGCCTACATATTTACAAAAGGTGAATATCATGGCTGACGAGGCAAGTGTCGAGGTTAAAGATCCCGGACAGATGGAATACAAGGGAATAGGAATCAGATTCGTATCACTGCTGATAGATACCATAGTTCTTGGCCTCATATTTAGTGCTCTGGGAAGTATCCTGGGAGTGAGAGGTATGCAGGGGGAAATGATTCCCTGGTATTGGGGGCTGCTCTATTTTGTGATTTACATAGCATACTTCACAATTCTGGAGGGATCTAAAGGCCAGACCGTGGGCAAGATGATCACCAGAATAAAGGTGGTCAGGGAAGATGGCCGGCCGATAGACATGAATCAGGCGTTCACCAGAAATTTTCTCCGCATAATTGACGGAGTATTTGGCTACCTCATTGGTGCAATACTGATATGGCGCTCTGATAAGCAGCAGAGATTGGGCGATAGCATGGCCAGAACAGTGGTGGTGAAGGCCAGATAGAGCATCAATTGATCATCACAGGTTACAGATTTGTCAACAAATTTCAGCATCATGCGGCTTACTCTCTGGCAGGGCTCGATTCGCCTGCCAGGGAGCTTTTGCCGGGATGGTCCGTTATTGCCCGCTTCAACTATGCCAGGGATCAGAGGCTACGTCCTCAGTCTCATCCTCCCGCTGGATCTGGCGGTGGAGAAATCTCCTGGCAAGCCAGGTGAAGGCCATCAAGCCGATGAACAATTTCAGTAGACCTTTGATCATGATTTATATCACCAAATGGTAGTATTGGTCCTTGAACCTATAAAAATACCTGGGTCTCCATCCTCATCAACCATTCCTATCCCAATCCCCTACCCAAAAACTATTTCCCATCTGCGGGCCACATCCTATTGCTGGTGGCAAGTTATGAAGAGAGGAGCATTTCTCATCATCCTGACCGTATTGGGCATCTGGGCGATCTTGATCCATTCAGGCATGGGCGCACCGTTCGCACCTTCGGGATTCGATATGAAGGGCACCATCACCTATATCCTCACCCCGGCGAGCATCGTTGTGGGCAATGTGACAGTCAACCTGGACGGGATCAATGCAACCGGCCTATCCAGTTCTGCTTATATCTGTCTCATGGAGGACCTGAAAAGATACTACATAGGCAAGGACGTGCTGGTGAAGGGAAATTATGCGTACTTCGATCTGCATGGATCGTATAATTCAGAAAGCATAAATGAAATGATCCAGCGACAGATCTCCGACCTGCAGACGGCTCAAAGATACGCAATCCCGCATAACTATACCTACAACTACCAGCTAGACAGGAATTTTCAGACTTAAAAATAGATGGTGATGGGATTCATAGCTCTGTCTGGCCAGAGGAGGCAGAGAAATCCATTATATTTTCCGGATCGTCCACAGCGAAGTCATCCACAGCTAAGCCATCCACCGCCAAGGCACCCATATCATTCAAATTCTGCTGGTAGATGGGATTGGCCGGATCGAGTTGAGCTGCCTTCCGGAAGCTTTCCAGTGCTTCATCATTCCTCCCCAGCATCCTTAGAACGTATCCCTTGCGGAACCAGGCCCTATCCAGGCCCTCATTCAGATCAATTGCCTTTTCATATGCCAGCAGGGATTCATTGTACCTTTCCATCTTCTCGGTGACTATTCCCCTATTATACCAGATATTGGCATTGAGCGGTTCTATCTGCAAGGCTGCCACCAGGGAAGCCAGTGCCTCCTCATCCTGGTTCAGTCCACCGGAGAGGATGAGAGCGCGATCGTTATAGGCCTGGGCATTCGAGCTGTCCAGGGCGATGACCGTATCAAAGCTCTCCACTGCCTCCTGGTATTTTTCCATCTTCAGCAGGAGATTGGCCCTGAAGTTCCAGCCCCAGATGTCAGTCTGATTGATCTTCAAGTATTGATCGATATCATCCAGGGCAAGAGCGTATGAGCCGTTGTAATAATCGCTTTTCGTCTGACTGATCCAGTACTCCGCATCCTGGCTCATCGCAGGGATGGCCAGCATCAGAATGGCAAGGAGAAGTGAGGCTATTGGTTTCATGCTTTCAAATGTATTCGAATAAGTGGATATAGGTTGCGGTTGATTGGGTGGCAATAGATCCTACAGAATTGTCATATCCTGGCTTGGGTATGCGTCAAATGAGCCTCTTTCAATCCAAGGGGCTGCACTATCCCGATTAGCCCATGCTCTTGGCGATCCAGAATAACATCCTTCCGCCGTAGATCATCATAAGGATCGGTTCCCCTGCCTGAATGTTCCGATTTCGCATACAATTTCCCATCGCGGTCTGTACTCATCATTATCATCCACCACGCCGTCCACATTGGCAATGATTAACCTGGAAGGCGTCAAGTGAGCCTTAGATGCTATCCTTTTCCATCTCTCTTTATGGGCTCGGGATGGGCGACGAACATAAGTGTACCTGGATTGATCGAGCGGAGTCTTATGCAGCCATGCCAAGAATAAATCGTTATCCTACAACCACTCTACCACAAGCATAATTTGGGTGCGGTCCCGATCGGCGCATATCATTTTCGGACATTCTCCCGCTTCTATTCTGTCAGATCCCCAATCCCTTATCGCAGGAATTCTTGAGGCTTGATCTTTGAAGAGGCAGAATCCAGGTTCATTCTTTAAACTTCGCGCATAATTTCTTTCTGTTAGGGCGGGGGCAACTGATTCCCGCCTCAGACCGGTCATGCTGCCCGCTTTTAATTCACCTCTGGCATACACTCAGCCTGCAACCAGCCCCTGGATCTCCCCTGGCCGAAGCGATTGAATCAGTAGAAGATTTATGCATTTACCTCCGCCTTCAAATCCTTACAGATAGTAGGGATATTCTTTTATTTTATGAGATATTAACCAAGAGCGCAAGGATGAGGCCCATATATATTTTGATCCTTCTGGCGTTGCTCTTCTGCCATGCTCGCCTGGCATCGGGATCTGTGATGATCAACGAGGTGGAGCTGGATTACCTGGAGGACGATGTGGAGGTTCAATGGGTTGAATTATATAATGATGGCCCAGGGGAAGTGGATGTGGGCGGATGGGCGATCATCTCCAGAGATGATCGATCCAGAAAGGAGTTCGTCTCCGATGGAACCGTCATACCCGCCGATGGTTATTATCAGTTGAGCTTCAATGAGAAATGGATCAACAATTTTGGCGCTGTCCTGGTCCTGCTGAGTGATACCGATCAGGAGATGGATCGCACCATCAGCCTGTTCGATAGCCAAGAGGATAGCTGTGCCTGGGGCAGGTATCCTGATGGAGGATCAGAATGGCTGTTCATGGAATCCACTCCCGGCGAAGCCAATTCCGGCGTTACCTGTGAAGATGTGGAGAGCAGGGCGTTGAGATTCGAGATGATTGGGAGTGTTTCCGGCAAGGGCTATGTCAACATGCAGGATCGCGCCGTCGGGCCGGACGGCAGCAGTGTGCTCTCCCATGAGCATGGATCGGGCGACTACCAGGCTGAGAACTCTATCAGGGTGGATCTAAACCTGATCACCAATACCAGCAGCGTCCAGTTGAGGAAGGATGACCTCACCATGCGTCATAACCGCACGGTCCATGAACTGCCCGGCAACAGGACTGCTTTTTATGACTCCAGATGGGCGGAGTCATCGTCGATCGATGCCGGCAAAAATGAGGGAGAGTACGGCTCAAGGGCTGCTCAGTCGACCACCTATGCCACATCGGTATCCAAAGACCTCCTGGCACGATCTGAATATGGCTCCCTAAAGATGAACCTCAGTTCGGATTCCGTTGGCCGGTCCAATATTAAATATTGTTCAGAAGATCTGAAGCTGTCCGAGGAATACCTGGGGGCATTCGAGGTGGACGAGGTCATCTCTGAGGACGACTATGAGAGGACGGTGAACTCTACCGACGAGCCGGGATATGTGGATGTATACAAAAAGGCCAAAGGGGGCTATTCCACCTACGAGCGGGGAAGCGGAATCTATCAGGCGGAAGAGCTTATTGAGGGAGGAGCTCAAGCCCGAAAGGATTTGAGTCTGGTCTACCTCCCGTCAAGCTACGAATACTCTCCCCGCTCGGTGGTAAACCGCTCCCACCTGTGGGAAGAGGGTCTCAAGCTGAACACCTCCAAGGGCCTTTATTCTGAGGAGTCCTATTCCGATTTGGAGAGGATGGAGAAGGAGACCAATATCAACTGGCCCAATGAACTGCGGACCTCCTCCAGTTTCACTGGCAAAGCCAATCTTAAATCGGTCTTCAGGCCTGATAACAATTCTACCAGCCTGGCAGTGGTGGAGGACGATTATTTGGGCAACTACAGTATCGAGCGGAGGATCACCGTCCTGCCCAAGTATACCACCCCTCACATGTCTGTGTACAAGCAAGGCTATGTCGACCCTGATCGCTGTGATGTCCTCAGGTTCACAGTCACTGTGCTCAACGATGGCAACAGGACCTTCGCTCCGATATATGTCCGGGATACATTCCCTTCGGGAACCCGCTTCATCGGCTCCTCCATAGAGCCTATAGAGCTGACCAGAAGCTACGGCAACTGGTCGATACCCGCCCTGGCCTCGGGAGAGTCTGCCTCCATCGATATGCAGTTCAAGGTCATCACCCGACGGGACAACTATACCAACCGGGCGCGGGCTAACACCATATATGTCTATTCCACTCGCACTGGGCTTAAGGAGCGCAACCTAAGGGTGAGCAATAGCACCACTCTGGATGTGGATTGGAGCGTCTGTGCTCCTGAGAAGCTGCCGCTGGATTTCAGCGCCACTGTCTCACAGAGTGATGAGAGGATCGTAAGCTACCGGTTGATATTGAACAACTCCGCTGGCTACAATATGAGCGCCAATGTCACCGCCCTTCTCCCCCAGGGGATGAGCTTCATCAACTCCACCACCGCCACCCTGGAAAATCAGTCGGGAGTGATCAAATGGAATATCAAGAAGCTCGACACCAACCGGAGGAGGACGATCAGCTTCATGGCCCGGGCAGAGAGAGAGGGTATCTTCGAGGTAGATGCCTCAGTTGAGGGCAAATCCCTGATGGGCAACGA
>JAXDAR010000152.1:0-29069 GCA_034679645.1 Methanothrix sp.
GCCCGGATAGACGGCCCGATATCGGGCAGCCAGACCCTCACCAACCAGGTTGAGGCTACCGGCCAGCCCGATCACGGAGGTAATGTTACTGCCACTGCTACCGCAGCAGTTTTAGCCAGCGAGGCAAAGATCACCGTCGCCAAAAAGGCGGAGCCTGCATATGGCTCGCCCGGGACGGACGTGACATTTTCCCTGGAAGTGACAAACAGCGGAGATTCTCCGCTGCCCCACGTCTTCGTGAACGATCTACTACCGGCAGGGCTGAGCTATGTCTCCTCTGTCCCGGCAGGCACAGCTCAGGGGCAGAATGTATCGTGGTCGGATATCGGTCCTATGGGCTCTGAAGAGAGTAAAACTCTGCAGATACTGGCCAGGATAGACGGTCCCGTATCGGGCAACAAGAACCTCACCAATCTGGTCGCAGTAGCTGGCCAGCCGGAGCACGGCGAGAACGTTACTGCCACTGCCAGTGCTGCTGTCCAGACCAGCGAAGCCAAAATCAATATCGTCAAGAGGGCGGATCCGGAATTCGGCTCGCCGGGCACGAATGTGACATTCACATTAGATGTCACAAATAATGGAGCTGCTCGCCTGCCTCATGTCTCTGTCCACGACCTGTTGCCGGCAGGCCTGAGCTATGTATCCTCATCCCCTGCAGGAGTAAATCAGGGCCAGACGGTATCCTGGTCTGACATCGGACCTATGGAGCCGGGGGCTGCCCGGCAGTTGCAGATCGTAGCCCATATCGATAGCTCGATATCCGGCACTCAGAGCCTCAGGAACCTGGCGGAGGCCACTGGCCGACCGGAGCATGGTGATAATGTCACTGCCAATGCCTCAGCAACCGTTCAGGCCAGTGAGGCAAAGATAGCTGTCACCAAGAAGGCAGAGCCTGCATACGGCTCGCCGGGAACGAGTGTGACCTTCACCCTGGAGGTAACAAACAGCGGTGAGGCCGCCCTGCCCAATGTCTTCGTTCGCGACCAGTTGCCAGGCGGCATGAGCTATGTCTCCTCATCTCCTGCAGGAATTAATCAGGGCCAGACGGTATCCTGGTCGAATATCGGGCCGATGAGCTCCGGCGAGAGCCGGAAGCTTCAGATAGTGGCCAGGATAAACGGTCCGGTTTCGGGCAGCCAGACCCTGACCAATCAGGTTGATGTGATGGGAAAGCCGGAGCACGGTGGCAATGTCAGCGCCAGTGCTGCTGCAGATGTCCAGGCCAGTGAGGCAGCTATCATCATTACCAAAAAGGCACAGCCTGCATATGGCTCCCCTGGCACAGAGGTGAAATTCAACCTGGAGGTGACCAACAGCGCCGATGCCCCCCTGCCTCATGTATTCGTGAGCGATCGGCTACCTGTGGGATTGAGCTACATCTCCTCTTCTCCGGCAGGGGTAAACCAGGGCCAGAATGTCTCCTGGTCGGATATCGGGCCGATGGATTCCGGCGAGAAAAGGTCTCTGGAGATAGTGGCCAGGATAGAGGGCCCGGTATCAGGCAGCCAGACGCTCACCAATCTGGTGGGAGTGGCAGGGAAGCCTGAGCACGGCGAGAATGTCACCGCCAGCGCTACGGCAAGTGTCCAGGCCAGCGAGGCCAGGATCGATGTCATCAAGTCAGCCGATCCTTCATTCGGCTCGCCAGGCACAGAGGTGACATTCACCCTGGAGGTGACAAACAGCGGCATCGCTCCCCTGCCTCATGTCTCCGTGAGAGACCGGTTGCCTGCGGGATTAACCTATATCTCCTCTGTCCCGGCTGGCACCGCTCAGGGGCAGAATATCTCCTGGTCGGATATCGGGCCGATGAGTTCGGGCGAAAGCCAAAAACTTCAGATCATTGCCCGCATCGATGGCCCGGTTACAGGCACCAGGACCCTCACCAACCAGGTGGAGGTGACAGGAAAACCGGAATTTGGCAGAGAAGTAACCGCCACGGCCACGGCAGTAGTCCAGGCAATTGAAGCAAAGATCCTGGTCGCCAAGAGCGCCGATCCGACATTCGGCTCGCCGGGCACGAATGTAACATTCACCCTGGAGGTGACAAACAGCGGTGACGCTCCCCTGCTCCACGTCTTTGTGAGCGACATGTTGCCCGCGGGATTGAGCTATATCTCGTCTGTCCCGGCTGGGATCAACCAGGGCCAGAAGGTGACCTGGGCGGATATCGGTCCTATGAATTCCAAAGAGAGAAAGCAGCTTCAGATAGTGGCCCGGATAGATGGCTCAATCACAGGCAGCCAGAGCCTCACCAACCTGGTGGAGGTCTCAGCCCGGCCAGAGCACGGCGAGAATGTCACCGCCAGCGCCACGGCAATAGTCCAGGCGAGCGAAGCTGGGATCAGCGTTGCCAAGAGCGCAGAGCCGTCATTCGGCTCGCCGGGCACGGCAGTGGCATTCTCCCTGGAGGTCACCAATAGCGGTGAGGCTGCCCTGCCTCATGTATCGGTAAGCGACCTGTTGCCCTCCGGCATGAGCTATATCTCCTCTGATCCTGCAGGAGTGGTTCAGGGTCAGAGGGTGCTCTGGGCGGACATCGGACCTATGAATTCGGGAGAGAGCCGTATCCTTCAGATAATGGCACGCATCGATGGTCCGGTATCGGGCATCGCAACCCTTACCAACCAGGTGGATGTGACCGGCAGGCCGGAACACGGCCGGAACGTCACGGCCAGCGCCACGGCAACTGTCCAGGCACAGGAGGCCGGGATCGCCGTTGCCAAGAGTGCAGATCCGGCATTCGGCTCACCGAGCACAGACGTGACCTTCAGCCTGGAGGTGAAAAACGAGGGCAGCGCTCTTCTGCCTCATGTATTTGTGAGTGACCTGCTGCCCGCGGGATTGAGCTACGTATCATCCAGCCCGGCCGGAGTTAGCCAGGGCCAGAAGGTTTCATGGTCCGATATCGGGCCAATGACGCCCGGTGCCAGCAAGATGCTGGAGATCGTGGCCCATATCGACGGCCCGATATCAGGCACAGAGACCCTCACCAATCAGGTTATGGTGATAGGCGAGCCGGAGCACGGCGAGAACGTCACCTCCAATGCCACGGCCTCGGTTAGGGCAAGCGAAGCCAGGATCTCAGTCGTCAAGAGCGCCCAGCCGTCATTCGGCTCACCAGGCACCGCGGTTCAGTTCGCCCTTGAGGTGACAAACAGTGGCGCAGCGCCACTGCCTCATGTCTCTGTGAGCGACCTGTTACCGGGCAAAATGAGCTATTTGTCATCCAATCCGGCAGGAACGAGCCAGGGCCAGAAGGTATCCTGGCCGGAGATCGGGCCAATGGCCCCAGGCGAGAAGAGGCAACTGGAGATCACCGCCAGAATCGACGGTCCGTTATCGGGAAGCCAGACTCTCACTAACCAGGTGAATGTAACCGGAAAGCCTGAACATGGCAAGGAGGTGACTGCCAGTGCTTCGGCAGATGTCCTGGCAAGAGAGGCCAGGATCTCCGTTGCCAAGAGTGCCAATCCTTCATTCGGCTCGCCAGGAACGGCAGTTGTCTTCGCAATAGATGTTACAAACAATGGTGCTGCGGCACTGCCTCATGTCTCTGTGAACGACCTGTTGCCGGACGGCATGAGCTATGTATCATCCAGTCCGGCAGGGACGGGCCAGGGCCAGAAGGTATCCTGGTCAAACATTGGACCCATGAATTCCGGCGAGACCAGGCATCTGGAGATCACCGCCAGAATCGATAGCCCGATATCAGGCAGCCAGACCCTCACCAACCAGGTCGAGGTGACAGGTCAGCCCGATCACGGCCAGAATGTCACTGCCAGCGCTTCTGCCGATGTACTGGCCACTGAAGCCAGGATCGTCGTTGCCAAAAAGGCAGAGCCCGCGTCCGGCTCTCCTGGCACCACAGTGACATTCGCAATTGATGTCACAAACAGCGGCGCTGCACCACTGCCCCATGTAACAGTGAGCGACCAATTGCCGGCAGGAATGAGCTATATCTCGTCCAATCCGGCGGGAATCAGCCAGGGCCAAAATGTCCTCTGGTCAAACATCGGACCCCTGGCCACAGGTGAGATCAGGGAGCTGGAGATCGTGGCTCGTATTGACGGCCCGATATCAGGCAGCCAGACTTTAACCAACCTGGTCGAGGCCGTCGGTCGGCCGGAGCACGGCGAGAATGTCTCCTCCAGAGCCAATGCCACTGTCCTGGCAAGAGAGGCGAAGATCTCTGTCGTCAAGAGCGCAGAGCCGGCTTTCGGCACCATTGGAAGCATGGTGACTTTCAACCTGAATGTAACTAACAACGGTGACGCGCTCCTCAGCCCCGTCTCTGTCAGCGATCTGCTGCCAGAGGGATTGGAATACAGAGAGTCCTCTCAGGGCGGCGTCAACAACGGCCGCCATATCAACTGGACGGACATAGGTCCGCTGGAAGCAAAAGCGACAAAGAACCTCTGGATTAAGGTCAGAATTGATGGAACTGCCTATGGATCATTAGTCAACCGGGTTGATGTGCTGGGCAGGCCGGAGCACGGTGAGGATATATCCGCCAGTGACCAGGCGGTAGTGGAAGGTCATAGCTCAGGCATGAACGCCACCAAGACCGCTGGCGAGACGGATGGCCTGCCCGGAAGCCCGGTCAATTTCACCATGGTCATAGCCAATGCCGGAGCCACAGAGCTCTGCGGGATTTCTGCCCAGGACCTCCTTCCCGAGGGTCTGCAGTATATAAGCGACGACCATGAAGGCAAGCCTGCGGAAGAGAACAGTGTGACCTGGGAGGATCTGGGATGCCTGAAGCCGGGAGAGAAGATCAAAATCGAGATGATGACCTCCATTACGGGAACCGCATTCGGCGAGCTGGAAAACAAATTTGCAGCGGAAGGAACTCCTGTCGGGAGCGATGAGCAGGTGACTTGCGAGGCGCGGGCAGTTGTGACTGCTGTGCCATCTCCATTCGTCATTAACAAGACCGCTGATAAATCCGTATACCGGCCGGGAGAGGAGATGACCTATACCATAACCATCTGCAATCCACTTGAGTTCGTTCCTCTGGAGGATGTGGTGGTAAAGGATGTATTCGATAACAGTCTGGTTAGGGTCATCGCCAGCTATCCCGAGCCAGGCAGCGATGGTCAGTGGCATTTCTCTCAGATCCTGAACAAGAGCTGTGAGACAATAACCCTGGTGGCGGTCTATCCCCAGTCGAATATAACCTTTGATGCCAAACAGAACATATCCGGTAAGGGCTTCATCAATGTGCATAATGACCTCTCCACAGGCATGGCCTCCATGGGGATCACAAACTGCGTCTATGCCACAGCGAGGGTGGGGAGTCAATCCTGGTCCAGGCAGAGCTGTGCCAGCGTGGAAATCAAGGAGACAGGCACTGATCTGCAGTTGAGAGAGCATGGTAGCGGCCTGTACAGAAGCGAAGAGAGCACCAGATTGCTCTCAGAGAACCGGTCCATAATCTCCCACAAGAGCGTCTCTGCCGTCTACGCGCCGGTGGGCTTACAGTTGCCCGGTGACCGCAGGCTCAATTATTCCTCGAAATGGGCGGAGGAGACCAGAGGCAAGAACTACGTAACCGGTGCCAGTATGCATGAGTCTTACCGCCATGCCACTGACATAGATAGGGATACCTACATCAAGATGGACGAGAACGGCTCGCAGATGAGGGTGGACTCCAGTTTCAATGGAACGGCAAGCATTGGTTTTGTCAAGCAACCTGCACAGGGCGGCCCGAAGGCAAAGCCGGTATTTGAGGCAGAGGAGGATTACAGCGGCCAGTTCCGGCTGAATGAGTCCTTCCAGGAATACGGCTCCAATGCCGCATCGGAGAAAGCGGCCTCTGGAGAGGGTTATGTCTCATCGGACCGGAGAATAGGCCAATCCCAGAGGAGCTATGAGTCCGGTACCGGCAGCTACAGCACTGAAGAGAAGATCGACACCTTCTCGAACTATATGGCCAAAGACATCAGCCTGGTCCATAAACCGGTGAACCTGAGCAATCCCGCCGCTGCGGATCAGGACCTGAAATGGAGAGAGGGGATGTGGTCGAAGAGTGGATCTTTGCGCGGAGGAGAAATAGTTGCCAACAGAGCTCTGTCTGGGGGCATCAAGGACGGTTGTGCCCCGGACAACGGCACCTCCCCGGCGAGCATAATCAGCGAAAGCTACAGTTCGTTAGACTACCTGAAGAAGGATGCAGTATCCCTCGGCCTCTCCGAAATGAGGTCCAATGCCACATTCCGGGGAGTTGCGGACTACAAGACGAAGGCGACGGCCACCAACGGCACAGATATGATTGACAGCGAGGACCGCTATATTGGAGAGTTCACCACCTCAAGAAGCATCGCATTGAGCGGAGTGTCCAGCTACGACCAGCCTCATATCACCGTGAGCAAGAAGGGGATGATCAGACCGGAGTGGGTTGACAGGAAGAATGTCACTGTAGCCGAGTACAACATCAGCATAACCAATGATGGCAACCGCGCCCTGGCTCCAGTATACGTTCAGGATCTCTTCCCGCCAGGGACGGAGTACATCGGATCATCCCTCCTGCCCGCGGCGATATCGGAGACGGCGGCCAACTGGACGGTTCTCCACCTGGGCATAGGAGATACTCTGACTATAACTCTGAAGCTAAATGTGACCGAGGCTGCGCCGGGCAATCTGCTGAACCGGGCATTGGTCAGCGGTCTGGCGGGCGAGCAGTATGTGACAGCATCCGCCTACAGCTCTTTGGAGTACGACTGGATAAGCTGCTGCCAGCCAATGATGGCTCTGGAAAAGGAGGCAAATGTGGACTCAATGGACCCGTCCCTGGTGCATTATGCCATAATCCTGAAGAACAATGCCAATGGATCCATGGCTGCCCGGCTGGATGATGACCTGCCGGGCGGCATGAGCCTGATCAAGGCCGATCCAGTGCCTGAAAGCTATGATGGCGAGTATATCCATTGGGTGATCCCCGATATCAGGCCGGATCAGATCGTGACCATAGAATATACGGTGAAAGCGGCTGGAAACGGCGACTATGTCAACAATGTGCACCTGGATGCCAGCGCAATAGATGGATCCGGCAGCTATAGCAGCGATGCGACCTCCTACCTGGATCTTGGAAACACCGGGAAGACGGCAAGGACCACCAGATATGATGGATGGCAGCCGCCCGATTGGGATATAAATACCTCGGAGGGGACGAGCATTTAGCCCATGCCTGGCAGCCCTGGAGAGATTCTCTTTTTTTTCCATTTTAATTTTCATTGATGGCCAGATGGTCCATCTACTGATGCACTTCTAATGGATTTTGCCGTCTCCTCCATCGACCGGGGATCTCTCAGGGCGGCAAGCTCCGGTGGCGACTCCTGGAATAGCTCCAGAGCATTGAAGAACCTGTCCAGGACATCACCGCTGTAGGTTGGAACCAGGAAAAGGTGGGTATGGGGGATTCTCCTGCCCCGGGCATACATGCATACGAATTCAGGCCTCAGGGAATGCATCATCTTCTCTGCCACCATCTTTGCCATTTTGAAGAGGCTGGCGTTCTCCTCATCGCTCAACTCATGCCACCAGGGGACATGCCTTTTGGGGATCACCAGAGAGTGGCCTCGTGTGAATGGATTAATGTCCAGAATGCATAAAGATAGCTCGTCCTCGCAGATCCTGTGGCAGCTTGCCATACCGCTCACAATATCGCAGAAGATGCAGTTATTATTTGCATTTTGTATGTCATCTGCTTTACTTATATTATATTTATCATTTATTTTAATAATACTATCTGTTTCCGGTAGTATGCTCGCTATATGCATTTTCTCTGCCATATGTAGAATTATACACTTAAGATAGAAATCTCTGCCGATAGTATCAGTCAGCAGCAGATCCCGCTCGGCCATCCTTCGCCTCCCATTTCAGGGCACGCTAACTTTAATAAATAGATCTGCAAACTGCAGGTCGTGGTATATGATGTCATTTGAGATCGAAAAGGTTCATGCTCGTGAGATCCTTGATTCACGAGGAAATCCGACCGTTGAGGTCGATGTTTATACCTGCTGCGGCTTTGGACGGGCGGCGGTGCCCTCGGGCGCATCGACAGGCACTCATGAGGCCCTGGAGCTGAGAGATGGCGGCGAGAGGTACGACGGCAAGGGCGTCCTCAAGGCGGTCAAGAATGTGAATGAGGTTATTGCTCCCGAGGTACTGGGCATGGATGCCTCCTGTCAGAGGGAGATCGACGACCTGATGATAGAGATGGATGGAACGGCAAACAAGGCCAACCTGGGCGCAAATGCCATCCTGGGCGTCTCCATCGCAGTGGCAAAGGCGGCTGCAATGTCCTCTGGAGTGCCGCTCTACAAATATCTGGGCGGAGTGAATACCGTCACCCTTCCCATTCCTTCCTTCAACGTCCTCAACGGGGGACAGCATGCCGGAAACGAGCTATCCATCCAGGAGTTCATGATCCAGCCCACCGGGGCCAGGACCTTCAGCGAGGGTCTGCGCATGGCTGCTGAGACCTACCATGCCCTGGGAAAGATCCTGCAGGGGAAATATGGCGTCGGGGCTACCAATGTCGGTTATGAGGGCGGCTATGCTCCACCGCTGGTCAAGACCCGCGATGCTCTGGATGCCATCATGAGCGCTTTTGATGTCAGCGGCTATGGAGAGGAGATCAAGATCGGCCTTGATGCTGCTGCTTCCAGCTTCTATCTGGATGGCGGCTACTCTGTGGATGGCAACCGCCTCACTCCAGGAGAGCTCATGGACTATTATGTCGACCTGGTGAATACCTATCCCATCATATTGCTGGAGGATCCCTTCGAGGAGGAGGCCTATGACGACTTCGCCCGCCTCACGGCAAAGCTTCCGGGAAAGATCATCGTGGGAGATGACCTGTACGTCACCAATATCAAGCGCCTGGAGAAAGGAATCGGTATGTGCTCTGGCAATGCCCTGCTTTTAAAGCTCAATCAGATAGGCACAGTATCCGAGGCCTTTGATGCCGCCCGGATGTCCTTCCGCTCAGGATGGCGGGTTATGGCCTCTCACCGCTCTGCGGAGACCGAGGACTCGGCCCTTGCCGATGTTGCCGTCGCTTTGGGCTGCGAGCTGCTGAAGACCGGCGCTCCCGCCCGTTCCGAGAGGACGGCCAAGTACAACCAGCTGCTCAGAATCCAGGAGGAGCTGGGCGAAGCGGCGAGATACGCCAGCATCTAGATCCAGCAGAAGATATGGAATTATGATATCTATTGGATAGAAACCAATCATAGCTTTTCCTCCATATTCGAGAGGAAGAGCGTTTTTATTTAAATATCACCATTTCGATCTCTCAATACTATTAATATATTTATAATTTAAACTAATTATTTTTAAAACGATGCAGGGCATTTCGGCTCGAAACATCTATACTTGATCAGAATCAATGCCTTCTCATGGATTACACACTCAAGCGCGGATTCAAGCCGGATATGGAGAGAATCATAAAGGTTCTGGAAGAGGAGTTTCCGACGGAGATAAAAGAAGAGGATGGCAAGCTCTCGCTCTCTTTTGGCGCTCTGAAAAGCATTCAGGTTTGGATCAACGGTAAGAAGCTTGCTGTGACCACGGAATCGGACATGGACGCAACGGACCAGCTGGCCCTGGACACCAACAAGCGTTTCCGGAATTTCCTGGAAAAGGCTACCGGATACACCGCAAAGCAAAGGCTGCAGATGGCCAAGAAAGAGGTTTCAAAGGAAAGCTGAAATTACAAAAAATCAGTACAGTGTCAGCCTTCCTTTTACAAATTCCTCCACCAGATCATCTGTCCTATTCAGCCAGTAATCCAGGATATGGTTGATTTCCGCCTCCTTTGCGGCTGTAAGCTGCATGTCGCCCGATAGCCGAACCGCTCTCAGGAGCGGCTGGCTTATGGGCGAGCCGATCCTGCTCACCAGGGTGACGTATGCCTCTCTTGCCCCCTCCAACTCTGCGATTTCCTCCGCGCAGCGCTGGGCAAGGACATTGTAGATCTTTCCCACATGGCTCACCGGGTTTTTTCCCGCGATCGCTTCCATGGTCATGGGGCGCATAGGGGTGATCAGCCCGTTTCCCCGGTTTCCCCGGCCGGTGGCTCCATCATCTCCCATCTCAATTGAGGTGCCGGTGACTGTAAGATAGATATTATCGCCGCTGTCTGCGCAGTTAACTCCCACTTCTGAATTCTGGCCGGCTACTCTTTTCACCTGCTCATGAACCCGGGCCCTGACTTCCTCATAGTCCTCTCGCGAGCCTATGAACCGGTCGACCATGGCCGCAGCGACCACCAGGTTCAGGCGGTCATTTATGCGCACCGCCATGATCTTGGTATCCTCTCCCACTCCCCGGATGCTCCTCACCTCTTCTTCCAGCTCCAAGACCAGCTTCTCAGTAGGGCTCAGGGGAGCATAACCCACGCCGATGGAGGTGTCATTGGCTCCTTTGCCGATCAGGCTCCTCAGCTCCGGAGCGCCCTCTTCCACCCTGGGCTCCACCCGGAACATCTCCAGGTTTTTAACCGTATTATGGAAGAGCGTGGCCACTGATTCCTCAATTATCTCATCTGTCGCTTTCCCCGAGGGCCTGGTGGCCCTTCCCCCCACAACCACCGATGGCGGTTTGGATATCGAGCCGCCGCCAAACCGGGGGATGCTCTGGCCGGCGATGATCAGGACCTTGTCCACATTGTGATGCAGAATCTGGCCGAACTCGTCCAGGTAGTATTTGGACAGGGAGCGGGAGATCGCCTCGGATATGCCATCTGCCAGAGTGTCCGGGTGGCCTATACCTTTTCTCTCCACCACCTCAAAATCAGGTGGGACATATTTATGAAGGCTTATCATAAAACCACAAAATATATTTGGCCAGGTTATGATTAATATCTTTCGAAGCAGAGATGAGTTTATAAGCTTTGAAGACTCATTTTCTGATTATATGAGTGAATCAACAGCATTCTCTGGTCAAGACACAATACAGGAATCATTCTTAAAGAGGATAGCCGCACTGGAATCCGATACCAAGAGCCTGGCGGAAGAGCTGGAAACCACCAGGGTTGAAAGGGAAGAGGTAAGGGCAAAGCTCTTCGAATCCCTCATCGCCAACAAGAAGTATCTGCGTGAGGTTGAGCGGCTGAAGAAAGAGAATATTCTCCTCAAGAGAATGCCGCTGTTCCTGGCAACGGTTGTCGAGATGGGACCGGACTATGTCCTGCTGAGACAGCATGGAAACAATCAGGAGTTCATCACCACGGTTTCTCCGGAGATGGCCGAGCAGCTCGGCCCCAACTCCCGGGTGGCGATCAACAACAGCCTCACCATTGTGCGCATTCTGGAGCGCTCTGTGGACGTCCGGGCCAAGGTCATGGAGCTGGTTGAGCTTCCGGATGTATCATACGATCAGGTTGGCGGACTGGAGGAGCAGATTCAGGAGGTCAGGGAGACGGTGGAGCTTCCGCTCACAAATCCCGAGATCTTCCAGAACATCGGCATCGAGCCGCCCAGAGGAGTCCTGCTCTACGGTCTGCCCGGAACGGGCAAGACGATGCTTGCCAAGGCTGTGGCGCACGAATCCAAGGCCACTTTCATCCATATGTCCGGCTCGGAGCTGGTGCATAAGTTCATTGGGGAAGGGGCGCAGTTGGTTCGCGATATCTTCCAGATGGCGCGGGAGAAGGCACCAAGCATACTATTCATCGATGAGATTGATGCCGTGGGAAGCATCAGAACCCATGACGGGACCACGGGAAGCGCTGAGGTCAACAGGACCATGATGCAGCTCCTGGCGGAGATGGACGGCTTCCGCACCCGGGGAGATATCAGGATCATTGCCGCCACAAACCGGATAGATATCCTGGACCCGGCACTCCTGAGGCCGGGACGCTTTGACAGGATCATCGAGATCCCCATGCCATCTCTTGAGGGCCGCCTCAAGATACTGGAGATCCATACCAGGAAGATGAAGAAGGCAGAGGACGTCGACCTGGAAGGAATCGCCAGAGCTACAGATGAGGCCAGCGGTGCAGACCTTAAATCCATTGCCGTGGAGGCGGGGATGAATGCTCTGCGCAGAAATGCGACCACCGTCAGCAAGGATGACTTCGAGAAGGCGATAAGAAAGGTTCTGGGCGATGAGATCGAGGGATCTGAGGAATCCCTGCGCATGTTCTCATAGGTTTGATACCAGTTAACCACTGAGCGGCAGGATCTGCCGCTTTTAATACTATTTTTATAATATAGCTTTTTACAATTTTTTATTAGACAATTTATAATTTTTATACTATTAGGAAAAAGAGAAAAAGGAGAGCTTATTCGAAGTCCTCTCCGCCCATTCCACCCATTCCGCCCGGCATGCCTCCGGGCATTCCACCAGGCATACCTCCCGGTCCACCGGACTTGGAGGCGATTACGTCATCGATCCTCAGTATCATGACCGCGGCCTCAGCAGCTGAGCTTATGGCCTGGGTCTTGACCCTCAACGGTTCAAGCACACCGATTCCCATCATATCCACCGGCTTGCCGCTGTCCATGTCCAGGCCTGAACTCTTGATGCCTTTCTCATGCTGGCTGCGCAGTGAGACCAGTGTATCGATCTGATCCAGTCCGGCGTTCTCGGCCAGAGTCTTGGGTATGATCTCCATGGCATCGGCAAAGGACTCTATTGCCAGCTGCTCACGACCACCTACGGTGGAGGCATAAGCTCTGAGCCTCAGGGCCAGCTCTACCTCCGGCGCTCCTCCGCCGGCGACCAGCGATTTATCCTCAATTGCCACTCCCACCACCCGGAGGGCATCCTCCATTGCTCTGTCCAGCTCATCGACCACGTGCTCGGTTCCGCCGTGCAGGATGATGGAGACGGACTTGGGATTGTTGCAGTCCTCAACAAAGGTCATCTTCTCGTCGCTGACCTTTCTCTCCTCCACCAGGCCTGCTGATCCCAGGTCATCTTTGCTGATCTCATGGATGCTGGTGACAACCCTTCCGCCCGTGGCGCGGGCCAGTTTCTCCATGTCGCTCTTCTTGACCCGGCGTACGGTGTATATGCCGGCCTTGGCCCGGTAGTGCTGGGCCAAGTCGTCAATTCCTTTCTGTACGAAGAGCACATTGGCCCCGGTGGCTGCGATCCTGTCGACCATGCCCTTGAGCATCTCCTCCTCCTGGTCTAAGAATGCCTGCAACTGGGTGGGAGAGGTTATCTGGATCTTGGCATCAACCTCAGTCTTCTCGATCTCCACGGCAGCGTTCAGCAGTGCGATTCGTGCCCCTGCAACCTTCTTGGGCATGCTGGGATGGAGGCGGTCTTTGTCTATGACCACGCCCTGAACGATCTTGGAGTCGGATATGCTGCCGCCCACCTTCTTCTCCACTGTGATGTTGTCTGTGTCCACCGATCCGTCCTCATCCACAACCGCTTGAACTGATTTTACAGCGATATCGGCCAGGCTCTCCCTGGCAGCCTGAGATCCTTTTCCGGTCATGGCGGTGACGGCGATGTTCTTGAGAAGCTCATGATCTTTTGCGGTGACATCTACTGCCAGGCTCTGGAGGATCTCCATGCACTTGTCTGCTGCTGCTCTGTAGCCTGCGGCGATCACTGTGGGGTGGATATCCTGTTCCAGCAGATTTTCAGACTGCTTGAGAAGCTCTCCTGCCAGGATGACCGCTGTGGTTGTGCCGTCTCCGACCTCAGTGTCCTGGGTCTTGGCGATCTCCACCATCATCTTGGCCGCCGGGTGCTCGATGTCCATCTCTTTGAGGATGGTTACGCCATCATTGGTGATGACCACATCTCCCATGGTGTCCACCATCATCTTGTCCATTCCCTTGGGGCCAAGGGTGGTCCTCACTGCGCCGGCCACTGCCTTTGCCGCCATGATGTTGGATCTCTGTGCCTCTCTGCCAGCAGTCCTCTGGCTGCCTTCCCTGAGAACGAAAATAGGGGTTCCGCTGAATTGTCCTGCCAATTTATTACCTCTAAGACGATTTATTCCTGAAGCTAGGCCTTGTTTGAAGTTCTATATAAAACCATGTTACAGGGAAAATGGAAGAATAAAATAAGCAAATAAATGAACGATCCGATTGAGAAATGTCTGTCGATCAGGGATCATTATAATCTTTGATCAATATATATTCTATATTTTAATGACGCAAGATTTTTTATTCTTGACCATCTCTACCCCACTCTGGAGGATTCAACATAAGGAAAATAGGTTTTATAGGTCTTTTCTGCCTATCCCTGGTGCTATTTTCACCCGGAGCACTATTGGCATCTGCTGAGGAGAATAGCGATTCCGCAGAGGAGAACGACGATATTTCGGCCAAAGAGGCCCTGCAAATGCTCCTGGATGGCAATTCTCGCTTTGTCTCTGGAGATATAACCCACAACGGTCAGGACATGGTAGAGCGACGTATTGAACTGGTTGCCGGTCAGCATCCGATAGCAGTCATTGTAGGATGCTCAGACTCCCGAATCTCTCCGGAGATCATCTTTGATCAGGGTTTGGGAGATATCTTTGTGGTCAGGACTGCGGGCCAGGTTATGGATAATGCTTCATTGGGGAGCATAGAGTATGCGGTTGAACATCTGGAGGTGCCGCTGGTGGTGGTTCTCGGCCATGAAGGCTGCGGGGCAGTAACTGCCACTCTTGAGGGTGGGGAGGCTCCCGGCCACATTAATCACCTGGTAGAGAGCATTCAGCCTGCAGTGGATGAAGCCAGGAAGACGGGCAATGAGAGCGAGCTTCTGGACAACTCCATAAATAACAATATAAAAAATATTCAGATAGATATGAACAAAGCCAGCCCGATTCTGTCGGAAAAGATTCATAGTGGTGAGCTGGAGATTGTGGCGGCGCGATATAATATGGAAACCGGAATCGTTGCCATACTTGACTGATCTTCCATTGATCTGTCAATTAATTCATTTTTTTGTCATTGGGAGCTGAATGCCCAGTCCCGATCGCTTCAGAAAGCTATGAGTGCAAGCCACTGGCCTGTAAAAGAAAATCTGGCAAAATTGGCTTCGCGATACCATGTAAATGAAGGACGTATCTATACGATGCTCTAAGAATAAGCAAGCTATAAATACTTATGAAATGTATATGTTATGCGAATGCAGCTAAAATTGACATCAAAGGAGAGGTTGGTTCTTTACGGTCTTGCCAGATATCCGGGATTCAGTGATATTGATCTTGCCTCCAATATAGGCGTGGATCGATCGACCATATTCAAGAGCAAAAGGAAGTTTAGAGATTGGAAACTCATCAAGCTGTTGAATGTGCCTTCCGGAGAAGCTGTGGGGGCCGAAATCCTGACCTCAGTGTTTGTGAAATACAATCCGACTGCGCCCTATGAGGTGAGGAAGGAATCCGATTCCAGAAAGAGATGGATAGAGCATCCCAACTGCGTATCCCATATAGCTACCGACACCGATTCAGTCTCAACATTCTACTCCCGAAGCCTTACCGACTTTCGGGTCAACTTCGATCCGATAATTGATGAGTATTACAGGAACGACTTCGTTGAGGACATCCGTTACTTCCACTACCCCTTCCAGGTCTCCAGCTACTCTGCCGACGCCGCTCTAGCGGTAAATGGCCTCTTCGATCTGGGGAGAGAGGATCTCCCCTCCGGGATGGTCCCTCCGCGAGCCGCCCTGACTGAAGACTCCAGGCTGACGGAAAAGGACAAGCTGACCCTCTATGCCTTCGTGAAATACCCCATGCTCTCCGACCTTGAGCTATCCAGAAGGACGGGCATCTCCCGGCCAACGATCTCTGGAAAGCGGACCAAGTTCTTCCAGAGCGGCCTCTTAACCCGGGAGGCCTATATCGACTGGCAGAAGATCTGCTGCGAGCTGATGTCCTATTATCATGTGCCCATCAGACACGGACAGGATCATGAGGGTCTCGCCCGGGTCTATCAGGCATTCCGCAGGATTGGAGCACCTCTATTCACCTACATGCAGCCTGGTGAGATATTCGGCGCATTCCTCTCCACTGGCTATCCGGAGCTGAAGAGCCGCATGGATCTGGAGCTGCGAAACCTCTCCGCCCAGGGGCTGATCAATGAAAGGCCGATGCTGGTCATCATGCCTCTTGGCGAGATCAAGTCCACCAAGATAGACTATGCGCCAATGGTAGCGGATATGCTGGGGATCGGCAAGGAGATCTGAAGATTGTTCCATCCGGTCAGATTGCCATAGTCTGCTCCCGGGCAGATCCGGCAAGCCTCAATATCTTCTGGCGTCTGCTTGAGCTGCAAGCATGGCAGGAGGAAAAAGGGTACCGGTCAAGCGGCCCTTTCCGTCTCCTGGTTCATGATGATAAGCAGACCGCTTTGGTGGGGCTGGACGAAAGCCTGGCGGAGCTCGGCATTTATCCGGAGATGATCGTCCTCCCCTGCCGCCATGAGGCCAAGGCGGCACTGCCCTGGTTTGGAGGGCATTTCACCGGCATTTTGGAAGCAGAAGGGCGAATGAGCCACTTTTCTGCTGCTGCCCCTGCCGGCTTGAGGTCATTTCTCCATAATATCTCGGCCATCGTCTCCCGATCGATGCCGGGGTATATCGTCTCTCTTGAGGCTACCCATCACGGTCCGGTGGATGTGAGGACTCCCTGTTTCTTTGCTGAGATCGGCAGCACAAAAGAGCAGTGGACGGATGAGAAGGCAGGAGGAGCAGTGGCCAGGGCGATCCTGGCCCTTGAACCGGAAGAGCTGCCCGTGTTTCTGGGATTTGGGGGAGGGCATTATGTGCAGAGGCAGACGGAGTTGATCTTCGACTCCCGGATAGCCTTCGGCCATATGTTCTCCAGCTATCAGGTGCCGGAGCTGGACGGGGAGGCGATTGATATTGCCCGGGAGAGGTCGAATGCCGCTTATGCTTATGTCGACCGCAAGTCGCTGCGATCGGCGGAAAGAAAGAGGCTTGAGGGAATGGTCACGGAGATCGGTCTGCCCATGCTGAAGGCGCAGGAGATTCGGGCCCGGTTTTCCCCGAACAGCCGGATATAGTTTTATTGGATTCTTCCGGTGCGACTATAAAGCAATCTTTGGACCTGGTCGAATACTTCTTAAAATATTTGATTATAAATTGATTTTTTGGACAAATAATGGGCAAATGCAAAAGTGTTTTATATCAAAAGATTTCATTACAGTATATCTAAAAAAATTAAGTTAGGCTTTATCTGACCAAAGGGAGTATGAAAATGGGGGAGAAGTCAGAATTTGCCGCCAAAAGCAGCATAGCAGCCCTGCAGGAGAGGGCGCTGGATCTCATAGCCTCGCGACCGGAAGGGCTCTATCAATCCGATCTGAGAAGGCTCCTGGAGATAGACAGCAGCAAATGCTCTAAGGTGGTGTCCAGGCTGCAGGGCTCGGGGCTGATCTGCAGAGAGAATGTTCCTGCCAGCAGCACTTATCTATTAAAGGTCTGCTCGGAACCATCTTCGTCTCATTTAACTTCTACAACACCTGCAACTTCCATATCTGTCGCAGCATCCACCTCTTCTGCAAATGATAACTCTCCTGTTACTGATATATCTCCTGTTACCAACATATCTCCTGTTACTGATATATCTCCTCCTGTTGCCCGATCTTCTCCCCCTGCACTTGCCTGCTCAAAGGGAAAGGAAGGCGGAAGTGAGAAGATTAAAGGCGCGGCAGAAGATCTCAATGGCGGCATTGATTACCCTGTCCATGACGGACGGATCAAGATGATGATCGATCGGCAAATCGAAATACTTCTTGATAGAAGGATTTGCAGTCAGGTTAACAGCAGAAGCTGCAGTCCTATCGATAATATTGAGAACATCATCGATAGCATATATAATTCTTCGCCGGACGGCAAGAGATCCATCCCGGTGGAAAGTGAGGAAGAAAGTCCAACGGATAACCGCGAGCCGGATCACTCTCCTGGCAGCTATTTTGACTGCTATAGGGGGGATGATCCGAATAACCAGAGCAATGAGAATCTTGATATCGAAGGCCGGATAGGTGGCCGTTTTGACCACCGCAGATCATTCGGCCACCATAACAACATCGATAGTTACTTAACTGAGATCTATCTGCTCTATCTCACACGTGCAACCTCATTTTGAGGCCGCTGAAGAGAGGGGTAGAGTTGCTGGCCTTCTGGGAGATCCTCCGTCCATTCAACTGCTTGATGGCATCAGCCGCAGCCATCATCGGTCTATTGGTCGCCGGGATCTGGGATGTTCGCGCCGCCCTCATCATCTTCGGGGCCGTGTTCCTGATAACAGGCGCGGGAAATGCCATCAACGACTACTATGATCGCCAGATAGATGCCATAAACAGGCCGGACCGGCCCATCCCCAGCAAACGCATCCGGCCCGAGATGGCATTCTACTACTCCGTCGCCCTGTTCGCTGCCGGCTGCATCCTGGCAGGCCTGGCAGGTCAGATTTGTCTGGTCATCGCCACCATAAACTCCCTTCTCTTATTCTTCTATGCTCGAAACCTGAAGGCCACTCCCCTGCTGGGCAATCTGTCGGTCTCCTATCTCACCGGCTCCACCTTCATCTTTGGAGGAGCAGCCGCTGGGATTGTGGGCCTTCTGGCCAACCAGGTTCCCTTCGGCCTATCTCTTCTGGCCAGCATGAGCCGGGAGATCGCCAAGGACATCGAGGATATGGAGGGTGACCGGCAGGGCGGGGCCCGGACCCTGCCCATCCTGGCGGGGGAGAAGGTGGCGGCGGCACTGGCCGCTCTCTTCGGAGTGGCAGGAGTTATTTTGAGCTTCTTCCCCCCCTTTGGCAGAATGTATCTGATGATCGTGGCGGTGGCGGATCTGCTCCTTCTTTTCGCTGTGTTCAGGGTCATCCGGGGAGATGCCGCCGGCTCCCAGAAAGCGATAAAAAAAGGAATGGCAGTGGCCTTACTGGCCTTCCTGGCAGCGGCTCTTTTCCCCTGAAGATTCCTCTAAAGATTTCCCTGAAGATTTCTCTAAAGATTTCCCTGAAGATTCCCTGAAGATTCCCTGAAAATCTCCCCTGAAACAGGGCCCGGCATTGATTGCCCGGAATCATCCCAAAGTTAATATCGATACAGCACCAACTGAAGTCATACATGGAGAGAGATCTGTCATGTTTGCGTTCTCATAGAAATTGGCTCTTCGCCGTAACATTGCTTCTTATCGTCCTCTCTTCCTACTTCTTCTGGCCGCTCCTGGATGGGATAGTCCTGGGGATGGTCTTTACCTATCTTGGTCGACCGGTGAGAGATCTCTTTGGAGGGAGGAGGATGACAGGCTCTCTGGCGGCTATTATCTGCATTATTGCTCCATTATGTCTTATTTTTGCTGCCGGGGTCCTTGAGGCCGCGAGCCGGCTCTTATGGCTGCAGAGCCACCGGGCAGCCATCGTGGCCACCAGCCAGGAGTTCATATCCCGCATCTATATTCCGCAATTCATCTTCGATGAGATCTCCAGAGGGATGGACAATCTGATGGGAATAGGACTTTCTTTGCTTACCAGCCTGCCGGTATTCGATCTGGGGACGACATTGACCCTGGGATTTCTGAACCTATTGATCGCCTTCTGTGTCAGCTATTATCTGCTGGTGGACGGCGATAAGCTCCTTGGGGCAGCGAATGCCTTCTTGAGGGGGAAGGACAGGGATTTTGAGCTTCGATGTCTGGGCAGAATTGACGGCATATTGAGCGGCATTTTCACGGGCAGCATCTCCACCGCCATGGTCTATGCCATCGCTTCCATTCCCATATTCTATCTCTTCGAGATCCCCCGGCCACTGGCCATGGCCAGCATAATCCTCCTGGCGGGGGTGGTCCCCTTTCTGACCTGGATCGTCTTCCTCTTTACCGCCATCTCCAGATATATCGAGGTGGGGCCGATGGAGGCAATAGTCTTCTTCATCGCCGCCTCAATTCTGGTGTTAGTAGCGGAGTTGGTCGTCAGGCCTTATATCGTCTATGCACGATCCTCAATTCATCCCATGCTGGTGCTGCTTGCATTTTTAGGCGGGGGGCTTGTGGGCGGAGTCTTTGGATTCTTTCTCGCTCCAGCCATGCTGGGGGTGATCTCTGGTGTCTATCGGATACTGCAAGCTGAACTGGCGGGGATGAAAGGAGAATGAAAAGGCGCAGAATGAGAATGTTCTGCCCGCGGTCCAGTCCAATTAATCATATCTGCCATCATGGAGCCCGACTCGTTGATGAACGAATACCGAAAACTATATATTCGTTGATCGCAGTATAGATCATTGGCAAAAGTCAGATTCTATTTTTCCCTCCTACATCACGACTTTTGCCTCCCTCCTTATTATCAAAGTGCTGCTCGATCATCATATATGCCATGTTCATCATCCATTATTTTTTAATTATCAGTAGGCCAAGACAGCAATCTGTATATACCTTGCTGTTTTTAACTTGGTCTGAATGTTGAGCGACCTGCGCCTCTCTATTGCGGCAAAGCTGATAAAAGATCACGTCGCCCTGGACGGGATCGACCGATATTGCCGGGAGACGGGGGTGAAAAGCAGCGATTTCATCCCCCTTGAACCGATCGATTACCAGGGGAAGATCCTGGCCGTTGACGGCTCCAATGTCTCAGTCTGCGGCTGGTCGGTGGCGGGCATCAATCTGATCCGCTCGGGCTATGTGATCTATCAGGGAAGGGAGTGGAAGAAGACGGTAATCACCTTCAATGATATCTTCTTTGCCGATCCGGCAATTTCCGGGGATCAGTTTGCGCCCCATCTCGAGCGTCTCGGTCAAAAGGAGATCAGCCTGACGGAAGATGACCTGGAGAGGCTCTCCACCTATTTCCGGGAGTTGCAGGAGTATGTCTCCCTGGACGATGCCATACGTGAGGAGGCGCATCCCGGTGATATCATCCTTTATGACGGCAGCTTCGACGTCTTCGAGCCCCTGCGGGCGGCTCTATCCAATGTCTTCCAACGGGCGGAGGAGAAAGGAGTCGCCCTCCTGGCGGTGGCCAAGTCCAGTTCCCTTTTTTGGGGCGATGGCATATCGCTTCCTTTCATGCACCATACCAACCAGGCAGGAAGCATGATCCTGCCCCACTCTCCCTGGTACCTGAACCTGAAGGACAAGAAGGTGAATCAGGGTCCGGGCAAATGGGGGGGTGAGAGCTACATCGTCCGGTTCACCGGCGGAAGCGATCACGCCTTCCGGGTGGACGTTCCCGGATACCTCGCCGACCAGGTCGAGGCGGTGCTGGCCAGGCTTTCATCGTACTCAACCTCAGCGGAGTGCCCGGGCTATCCTCATGCCCTCTTCAGGGCCCATAGGGACATAAAGGTCACCGAGAATGAGGGAGCAGCCGTGAGGATGAAGCTCAGAGATATGCTCTGCCGGGAGGGACTGAGCCCCTACCAGATAACCATGCTCATGCAGGACTATCATGATATCCTGGAGATGCGACAGGGGATTTAGGACCGGCTCAAGGCCCGGATAGAAGAGCGCATGAGACGCAGTAGAAAAATTAAAATAAAAAATAATAAAGAAGGGGAAAGATGGTGACGCCAAAGCTAGATACCGATTCCATCCGTGGGGTGCCAGATAGGCAGAATTCAGATCGATTGGTGATAGAGGATGAAAAGACCACCTACCGCATTCTCTCCAAGAGCGTCAGAGAGTATCATTTCATCATCCCCTTCAACTCTCACCTGGACCGGGTGGAGGTCGGGCAGATATTCTCCATCAAGGATCAGGACCTCACCTTCCTGGCCCGGGTCCTGAACATCGAGCACAGCTCCAACTATGACGGCCACTGGGATACCACCATGAGGGGTACCCAGTTTTACGATGGCGATCAGATATTCAACCGGGTGATCGCTGAGCCGCTTGGCTGCGTATCCCTGGATGGAGCTTTCAGAAGGGCCAGAACCCTGCCCACGAAGTTCTCGCCGGTAGAAAGGGCGGAGAAGGAGGAGTTCGGCTTTCTCCGGGCAGTGATGGGGGACATAGAGGTGGGATACCTGAGAAACGGCTCGGTGCTGGTCGAGGATATTCCCGTCAGCCTGCACAGCAATGACATGGACCATCATATGGGAGTCTTCGCCACCACCGGCATGGGCAAATCCAATTTCATGAAGGTCTTCGCCGCTTCATGCATGCGCCTGGCCGCTCGGGGCGAGTCGAAGTTCGGCCTGTTGATCGTTGATCCTCATGGGGAGTATTTGAAGGGGAAGGACCTGAATAAGGGACTGGTTCACCTCAAAAAGTATCGGGAGGGCCTGGCCTGTTACTCCACCGACCAGAAGAATGCCTCTGATCCGGATGTCGAAGAGCTGGCCATAGCAGAGAGCGATATCCGTCCGGAGGATATAGCACTCCTGTACGATTGGTCGCCTCCTCAGAGGGATGCCCTGGATGCCATATCCAGAGTGCTGGACTCGGCCAACTGGCTGGAGGAGATTCAAAGTCCGGAAGGCCTGGCCAGGATGGTGCAGGAAGGCTTCAAGGATACCACCATCATGGTCCTTGTCCGGCGGATCAAAAATGAGCTGGAGAGGAACAAATACATCAAGAAGAGGTCGAGCCTGGATAATATCCTCGCCCGGCTGCAGAAAGGCGATGTGGTCTTAGTGGACATACCGAGGATGAGCGACCGCTCAGAGCTCTTTTTGCTCTCCGTTCTCTCCCGCCATATCCTGGAGGAGTATAAGAAAGATCCGTCGGGGGAGAGAAAGAACTGCCTGATCACTATCGAGGAGGCACAGAGGGTCCTGGGGGCAGGCAGCAATACCTCTCGCTTCGAGAGCATTGCCCGGGAGGGGAGAAAGTTCGGTGTGGGCCTATGCGCCATCACCCAGCAGCCCAAGCTGATAGACAGACAGCTTCTCTCTCAGTTCAATACCCTGGTGGTGATGGGCTTGGGAGACAGGAACGACCGCCAGCAACTGGAGGAGTCGGCCAAGCAGGATCTGTCTTCCATGGATATAGAGATCCAGACCCTGGATAAGGGCGAGGCGGTGGTATCCACTTTGAGCATCCCCTTCCCCGTGCCCGCCAGGATCCACCGATACGAGGATTACCTCCGCCGCTTAAACCAGGAGGAGAAAGAGGAAGGCCTGATAAAAAGAGGCGGCTTCAAGCCTTTCCTGGAGTGACCATGAAGATAATCCATCTGGCAGACTCTCACCTGGGATTTTCCAGCTACAGCCGCCTGGATGAGCATGGCCGGAACAGGGTGGAAGAGATGGTCTACTCCGGATTTGAAAAGGCCATCGATCTGATAATCAAAGCCCGTCCCGATGCCGTGGTCCATGCAGGAGATGTCTTCCATCACGTCCGGCCCAAGATCAAGCCCCTGTTCATATTCCAGAAGGGTTTGCAGCGGCTGGTCGAGGCGGGCATTCCGGTGATCATAATCAGCGGCAACCATGACGCTCCCAAGAGCTTCAACCAGACCAGCCCCTTCCGCCTCTTCGAGGGGCTAAGAGATGTGCATATCGCCCAGCGCTACCGGTATGAGCGCTTCCAGGCGGGAGACTTCTCTTTCCATTGCATTCCCTTCTGCCTGGAGCCGCAGGACTACCTGACCGAGTTTGGGGAGATCAGGCGCTCGGGCAGGGATGTCCTGGTGATGCACGGCATGGTCGAGTCCCTCAAGAACCAGAAGATGAGAAGCGTGGGGGAGCACGAGCTGAATGACAGCCTCCTGAAAAGCGACTTCGACTATATCGCTCTGGGCCACTTCCACGGCCAAGCCCAGATTGCCGCTAATGCCTATTACAGCGGCTCGGTAGAGTACTTCAACTTCGGAGAGGCGAAAGATGCCAAGGGCATGCTCCTGGTTGACCTGGAGAAAGGAGAGGTATCAAGCCTCCCGGTAAAGCCAAAATACATGATAGATCACTCCCCGATAGACTGCACCGGCATGCGATCGGATGAGATAGCAGAGAGCATCATGGAGCTGTGTCATGAGGACGATATCCTGGATCGGATGGTGCGGATAAATCTGAAGAACGTCAACCGGGTGGCCTACAGGAGCATAGATCAGGGAAAGCTCAACCGGCTGGGAGCATCGGCCATATATTTCAAGATCCGGGCGGATTTCTGCGATGAAGAGGATCGAATAGAGCGACCGGTGGACAGGAGAATGCTCCATACTGAGTTTGCCGGATTCATGGAGGAGAGGCGATCGGCGAATCTAATACCGGAAGCGATTAAAGAAGAGGTCGTAAGCTACGGAACAAGGGTTATGAAAAAGGCGGTAACAGCCAGGCAAAAAGAGGCGGTGGATGTATCTTAACCGGCTTTTCATGCATAACTTCAAGAAGTTCCGCCGGGCGGAGGTGGAGTTTCAGGGCGGGCTGACCGGCATCGTGGGGAGCAATGGCGCTGGCAAGAGCACCATTGTGGAGGCCATAGCCTGGTCCCTTTATGGGAACCGGGCATCGAGCATAAAGAGGGACTTCATCAGGAACTCCCGCGCCGGGGAGGGGGACTCGGTGGAGGTCAAGCTCTCCTTATCTTTAGGAAAGCGGGAGATGGAGATCTGCCGCGCCATGAAAGGGAAGAATATGGCTCCGGAGGCCTATCTCTTCCTGGACGGGCAGAGAATTGCCGCCGGCACAAAGGAGGTCGACCAGAGATTGGAGGAAATCCTGAAGATCAGCTATCAGGATTTCATGAAGACCTTCTACGCTCGACAGAAGGACCTGGACAACCTGCTCAAAGAGGGTGGGATGGGAAAGAGGGAGTATCTGCTCAAGCTGCTGGGCCTTGAGGACATAAAGGAGAGCGCTCTGGAGGAGATCAAGACCGATCGATTGAACCTTGAAGAGCAGAGGAGCCGGCTGGCGGGAGCGCTGGGGGAGATCGGGGATGTCCAGGCCCGGCTGGAGGAGGCATCGAGGGAGATCACCCTGGCCAGGGAGGGGCTGGATGAGGCGGAAAGGCATGATGCCCTTCTGCAGGAAGAGAGGCAAAAACAGCTTGCAGAGCTTGATGTCCTGAACGGCAAGATGAACTCCTATGGCATTTTAGCGGAAAGGGCCTCCCGGCTGGAGGCGGAGCAAAGGAATCTGGCTGCGCTCATTGTCCGGGATGAAGAGCGCCTGCAGGAGATCGAGGCATCAAAGAGGCGTATGGAGGAGATCGGTCCAGCTTTAGAGAGACTGGCCGGGATTCAGGCGAGGCTGGAGCAGCTTGAGCCCCTGAGGACCCGGTATGAAGAGATCTCCCGGAAAGCAGCAGTGGCAAAGGCCCGGCTGGATGAAAAGAGAGCAGCTCTGGAGAAGGATGAGAAGAGGCTGGTGCAGCTCCTGGGGGACAGGGGCCGGCTGGATGAACTTGTGCCGCGGGAGGAGGAGTACAAAGAGGTCCAAATGCTCCTGGCAAGGCTGGAAGAGCTACGGGAGAGGCATGGGAAGCTCAGCCTCTCCAAAAAAGAGGATCTCATCCGCCTGGAGGGAGCGAGGTCTAACCTGCTCCGGGCAGAGAAAGCAATAGAGGAGCTTCGAAGGGCCGCTGCCCGGTTTGAAGAGCTTGGGCCGGCGATCGAAGAAGAGAAGAGGCTGAGAGCCGAGCAGGCAAAGCTAGCTGGGGAGAGGGAACGGCAGAAGGAAAGTGACCTCCTTGCCAGTCAGAAAAAGGGCCTGGAGGAGAGGACTGCCGTTTTGCAGTCCGGGAAGTCGAAGATCCAGGAGAGTCTTGAGGGCCTGGGCGACCTGGAAGAGAGAGAGGAGGAGCTGCGCCGGCAAGACAGGGACCTTGATGCCCTTGGGTCCGAGCTGAACAATGCCCTCGCCGATCTGAGGGGCAGCCTGCGGATTCAGGAGAATGCATATCAGGAGAACGAGAGGGCCATAAAGAAGGTCAGATCTCTGGGCAGGGATGGGCTCTGTCCCACCTGCGAGAGGCCTCTTGAGGGGCAGAGGGAGATGCTTCTGGCAAAGTACCAATCCGCTCTGGCCCAGGCACAGGAGGAGAGGGAGAGGCTGAAGGGGATGGTGTCCTCTCTCACTGAGAAGATCGAGGGGGTGGCAGGTTCTCGCAGCCGGCTCGCCCGCGCCTTTGAGGACCTGAATGCCAAAAAGAGTCTGCGCTCTGCCCTGCAGGCCGATATGAGAAATGCCGATTTGCAGATCAGAGAGACGAATAAGGAGATTGAAGGGATTAAAAATATACTCCTCTCTTTTGCCGGTCTTGCCTTTGATGCCAGGAGGCTCTCAGATGTTGAGGCCGCTCTGGCGGATCTGGCTCCGCGGGTTTTAGAGTGGCAGGGCCTGGCGGGGCGCAGGGAGGAGCTTCCCCGAAGAATCATGGAAAGGGAGGCTCTGGAAAAGGAGATAGAGACTCTGGAGGAGAGGGGCCGGAATCTGGCAGAGGAGATACGTCAGCTGGGCTACTCAGAGTCTCAATATATCGATACGAAGAGAAGGCAGGAGATCTCGAAATCCCTGCACGAGCAGTATATCACCCTTCTGGAGAGGACACAGGAGATCCCTGCACTGGAGGAGAAGACTGCTTTTCAAAAGAGGGAGATAGAGAAAGCTACTCAGTCCCTGGAGGAGCTGGAGAGGTCAAGAAAGGATCTGGGCTTTGATCCGGAGGAGTACCGCACTTTGCTGGCAGAGAGAAAGCATCTTGCCCCGGCGGAGGGAGAGGCCAATAAATTAAGGATCCAGCTGGCTCTCCAGCCCGAGGTGACCGGGAGACTGGCCGCCTCAAGAGAGGCCCAAAAAGCGGGCCAACTGGATATCGCCCGGATAAGAGCGGAGGCGGAGGCTTTGGACTACAGCCGGACGATCCATGAGAATGCAAAGCTCGCCCTGGCCGGGACGGAGAGGAACCTGGTGGCATCACAAAAAGATCTCTCTGAGAGGAGGGTACGCCTCGGGGTCCTGGAGGCGGGGAAAGAGAGGCTGAAGGAAGAGGAGAAAAGGAAGGATGAGCACCAAAAGAGGCTGGAAGAGACAACAAGAATGCTGGAGGTGGTGGAAGTCACCCGGAATCTGGTCAACGACTTCATGGACCAGGTTCTGATCCGGGTGAAAAACGACATCGCCAAGGCGGCCAGCGAAATCTTAGAGGAGGTTTCAGGAAAATACAGCCTGCTGAAGATCGATGAGGACTTCAACATTCAGGTGGAGGACGGCGGCAACTACTACCCCATCTCCCGCTACTCCGGCGGGGAGATAGATATGATCGCCGTATCGGTGCGGGTGGCCATAAGCGAGTACCTGATGCGCTTCGGACCGGATGGTGAGAGCTACTCCTTCCTGATTCTAGATGAGGTATTCGGCAGCCAGGATATCGAGCACCGGGAGAAGATGATTCAGATGCTGAGAAGCCTGGAAGAGCGTTTTCCCCAGATCATCGCCATCAGCCACATAAGCGACGTGCAGGGGCAGTTTGACAATACACTGCTGGTGGTGGAGGATGAACTGGGGAATAGCAGGGTGGAGGCAATTTAATTTGATTGATAACGAGATAAACGTTACAAAAATATTTATAAAAAAGCGTAAATCTGACTATCGATGAGCATATATATCATAGATGTGAGTTTATAAAAGATGGCTTCGTCAGCTGAAATCATAAAGAACAAGAGTTCCCGAAAGCTTGATGCCTTCATAGACTCCTTGACCGACAAAGAGATTGATGAGTTGAACGCCGATGAAGGCGGTGATGAAGAGCCTATGCCTTTTGAGGAGTTTTGCAGGAAAGCAGCATTAAACTTCAAAAATAATTAAGATAGACCTGGAGCCTCAGCCTTCATCTTTCGGGCCGTTAGATTGGCTGTCTGAGGGCAATCTTATCCATTTCGAAATCGCATTACTTTAGGATCTCGATGATTGTAATCTATTTATCTCTGCCATCGCTCTATCATACACGCTTTCTGATGTTGTGGATAGATCTTCAAAGCTAGGTTCTGAAGAGGTTACATCATTAATTTTTTTTGGCACCGGGTATCGTCCCTTCCATTGAGTGTATATGCTTATGGCTTTCAGATGTTCAAGTTCTATGTCGCTGATCTCAAAGCCGATATCTTTTGCAGAGTATAAATCATTGAGGTCATGTGTTCCGAGTTTGCGCTCTTGACCGTCCCTTCTTTTGAACTTAAATTCACTAAATTTTTCTTCAAAGGGAGTTACATCAGTAATTCCTGGAGTATATGCCTTACACGCGATGATACATTTTGCCAGATCTTCAAGAGCGTATCCCATAAGCATCAGATATACAGCATTTATGGTAGTTCCTGAGGCGGATGGTTTGCAGTCTGCATAAGATTTAAGCGCAATCGCAAAATCAGTCCAACCGTCAAGACCTACTATACCTCCTAGATACAATCCTGTTTCATGACTAATAGTACGGCAAACGATTCCTGTACTAATTGTTCTTTCGCTGGGATCTTTTATATAATTGCTACAATCTTCAGCCATATTGTCTTGCCCCGCTGGTTCGATTGATAGATTATATGAAAAAACTTTTGGATGGTTATTTGGGCTATGAGAAAAAATATGAATTATTCACACGAAGCGAAACCGGACAGGTACGAAATACTTTCGGGACTACACAAAATTTTCCCTTCATCACAGTATAATCGCTCTGCGCTAAATCGTGTGGTTGCGTACTGCAGAAAATTTGCCTTTGTGCCTTTGCGCCTTTGTGGTGAGGCCCAAGCATCCGGATTTCGCCAGAGAGACAAAAGGGAGAAACAGCGATCCCAGGTTTGCCCCCCATAGAAAACAGCATAGAACCGTTTGCCTGGATTCCTCCGTTCAGCGTACTTCAGCCTAAAGCATATCGCAGCAGCCCGGCCAGCTTCAAGCCATCCCAGTCCAGGTGGCGAAGCATCTTCATCATCAGACGGCTGGGCCGGTCGATATCCCCGTACTCCTCTATGGTCTTTATCAGCGCGGGCTTTGCGGCCAGATAGCCAACCACCTCATCCAGCTCTGCAGCGTTCATTCGATTCAGCATCCGGTTCGCCCTCATGCCGATCTCCAGCTCCCGGCCCAGATTTGCCCGCCAGATGCGGTCGTACTCCTGCAGCCTCTCTACGGAGCCGTCTCCCTCCAGGGCGGCAGCGGCAGCCACGCCGCCCGCGATCTTGGCCGCCACCAGTGCGGGATAGA
>JAXDAR010000153.1:0-6267 GCA_034679645.1 Methanothrix sp.
CCCAGAAGGTCTTCTTGATCTATGATTATGCTCTGGAGAATCTGTTGGCCGGAAAGCTTAAGTAAACTAATTTACTTTAAGTAAAATAAGCTGAGTTTAATTCGGCGCTGCAGATCGGATCGCTCAATGAGGTGTCGATGATCAATGTCCTTCAGAGCAAACGAGATAGCTCTCGCTTCCAGATACTCGTTGAAATAGCCGCTCATCAACCCAACCTGCGCCAGAAGGAGGTGGCGGAGAGTCTTGACCTGACCACGCAGGCCATATCAGAGTACATCAAGGAGTTGGTGGCCGAGGGATTGGTCACTACCCATGGACGCACGCAGTATAGCGTCACCAAGAAGGGAATGGAATGGCTGCTTGAAACCGCTGCGGAGATAAAACGGTATGCTGCCGTGGTCATGGAGGAGGTGATCAGCCATGTCCCTGTCTGGACTGCTCTGGCCGAGATTGACCTTGAAGAAGGCGAGCAGGTCTCTTTAAAGATGCGGAATGGATTTCTCTATGCCAGCAAGAAGGAGGGCGCAGGAGCGAGCGGCAGAACAATCTCCTCTGCTTTGGCAGGCGAGGATGTTGGGATATCCGACCTAATGGGCATGATAGATCTGGAGGGAGGAAAGATCACCATTGCTCGTGTCCCGAGGATTTTGTTTGGCGGCTCGGGCAAGGTGGACATTGATGTACTGTCGGGCCTATTATCCGGCAACGAAATGATTGGCTGCCTGGGAATTGAGGCTTTGATAGCTATTCGAAAAGCAGGCAGGGAGCCAGATATAATCTTTGGTGCCAGGGAATCTGCTGTGGAGGCTGCCCACTATGGGATAAGCTCGGTGCTGGTCAGTCTAGACGAGCAGATCCCTCGTATACTGGAGCGCCTGCAATCGGAGGGGTTGAAGTACAAGGTAGTCGATCTAACTCTGGCTTGAGATAGACCCTGTCGATTTCTCTGTGCAATAGATCTCATCCATAGCGGGATGGCATTCCCCCTCCGATGGCTTTTTTGCATATGTCATATTGCACCAAAAAGTTTAAGTAAAAACAAGCTAGATTGATCAAATAAAATTGTAATAACTAAAAATAACTTACATCAGGAGGGAGAAATAGCATGGCAAAAAATACATCAGCTTCATTGATATTTTTAATAATATTAATATTGATTCCTACTTCAACGGCGATAAGCGTTCAAATCATCGTCTTTTGCAGCGGTAGCCCTGTTTTCAACAACGGTGTCTCCGTCAGCGGCTCCAATCCCACGGCTTTGGATGCTATAAAGGCCAGCGGCGTATCCTTCACCGGGTATAGCAGCGCATGGGGTTATTATCTGAACAGCATCGCAGGCTGCGGTGGAGAATGGGGACCAGCATTCATGGTAAATGGAGCGGCTTCGCCTCTGGGAGTGAGCGGCTATGAGATATCCGATGGAGATCAGCTCATATTCTTGGGACCCAATTCGGCTTCAAGCTCGGCCAAATACCTCATTTTGGAGAACGTTCCCGACCAGGTTGAAAAAGGAGAGGCGTTCAGGATAAGGGTGATGGAACAGGATGGGTACGGCTTTGCACCAGAAACTCCATCCTCTCGTGCCGAGGTTTCTGTAGGCAATATCACAGTCACGACTGACAGCAATGGATTTACCCCCGATATAGCGCTAAATCAGGATGCCTACTTCTGCGTTGCCGCAACGAAGTCAGGTTATGTGCCCAGCTACTACTTCGCTGAGCTCCCCTACATTCAATGCGGGGATGGCGGGCTTTACATCTGCTCCGTTACAGGGGAAGGATTAGCTAAGGGGAATATTTATTACGATGAGGTATCGTCGATCAACGGCCAGGGATTTTCCAGAAGCCGGTGCTATTTTGAAAATCCAATTGGAGAACAGCCGGCACGTTCTGCAAAAGTATCTCAAAAAGGATCCGGAGAATATAACGTAGAAAAGATGGTAAAACAAAGGCCTGGCAAAATTGATATCGGTGAATCCTCAGAGTTGAAATACAGCCCAACTGCGTTTAATGCATACGATAGGCCTCTGGGCTACGCATCCAAGTATGAGGATAGCATTAGCCAGAAAAACTATCAAAAAGGCTCAATACTTGAGGAGACATATCTACATCTAGATTATATTAACAAAGACAGCGCTTACAATAACAGCGATACTATCAGCTTCTCTTCCCAATCAGATTTCACAGGATTGGCTGAGCTTCGCGCTCGAGATTTTAATGAGAGCACATCCGTGAATATGAAGAAAGATCCAGATGAAGAGTCCTATGCGACCTACATCGGAAGCTTCCAGGTGTTCTGGAGAGGCACTCTGCCCATAACGGTTGAGGCAGAGGAGGAGGAAGACTGTGAAGAGGCGTGCCAGAAGAAATGTGAAGTAAACTGCACAAATTGTGAGGATTATTGCGAAGATCAATGTGTGGAGTATTGCTTCAACCAGTCCACTGATGAGTATGTGCTTCTTCCCTGCTGCGATTATGGACCGATCGAGAAGACGACATGGGATGGAAGCTGCAAATTATGTGGAGGAGATATCTGACCGCCGCGTTCCTCCATTTTTTTCTCCTGGTTGAAGGGAGGATCGAGCATGGATTAAGATCATACGAGAGGTGAATTTCTTGAAAAGATCAAATAAATATGTGAAGATGGCCCTGACGTTTGCAGTGCTCGCCGAATTCATCTGCGGTTTGGGCATTGCCGCTCAGGACATGAGCGCTTTTCCCCTGCCTGCGGATAGCCCTTCGGTGCAATCAGCGGTTAACTACCTTCTTGCTTGTCAGAACGCTGATGCGGGCTTCGGTGCAGAACCCAACGCGGAGAGTGATCTGGTCTCTACCTGCGAGGCCGTAACAGCACTATCTGCTTTGAAGATGAATCTTTCCGGCTTGGAGCACGGAAATCCTCTGAGCTATCTGCTGGCCAACCAGGACCAACTGGCCAATCAATCGAGCAATGAAGCACAGACCGGGCGGTTTGTGGTGGCTCTGGTCGCGGCTGGCGTCGATCCATATAATGTAAGCGGCAGAAATTATGTGGATATACTCATGAGCTATTCAAAGCCCTCGGGCGAGATTGGGAAGGAGAACTACATCTGGGATGATGCCTGGGTGATCATGGGGCTCGCCGCCTCCAATGAATCCAATAGCGAGCAGGCTGCAAAGGCCGCGGCATACTTGGGGAGCGTTCAGACTCAATCCGGGGGATGGTCCTGGAATGGTGGTCCCTCTGGACAGGACGCTGACACCACAGGCATAATAGCATGCGCACTGATGGCTGCCGGGGAGAACAGCAGCCGAGAGACTGTTCAGGATGCTCTGCATTACCTGAAGTCGGAACAAAATACAGACGGCGGTTTCTCTTCGTTGGGAAGCAATGCAGCCACTGACGGCTGGGCGATCATAGCCATTAATGCAGCGGGTCAAAATCCCCAGGAATGGAAGGTGGGCTCGGCCGACCCCGTCAGCAACCTGTTGAGCCTGCAGGGAGAAGACGGCTCTTTTTGGTGGAAGAAGGATGAACAGGGCATGGCCTTCGAGTGGACCGCCAATGGAATATTAGCCCTGATAGGAGAGGGTATGCCTCCATCAATTTAATTTTTTGCCGGGTGATATTAATGCTCTGCTGCTTTTCTCGCCTGTACGGCAAGCCCTCTTTTGATCTGCAGCATCTCCTCCGGCGCGAGGACGGCAGTGCCGGTAGCAAGCAACCGATCCTGAGAGTCAACCACCAAAACCTCCTCCCCGGCCCGAATCTCCGGATCCACGGCGAGGACGTGCCTGGCAAACAGATTGCCTCCTTTTACGATGAAGGGCGCAGCATCATCCGAGGCCACCACTCTTTGCTGGGGGCTTTTCAGCAGACTGTGCAGCCTCTCTGCGCCAAGCATGCTCAGGGTCAGGAGGTTGTCCTTTGCCCGGACGGTGGCAATCCTTTCCTTCTCCCAGTAGAGATACCTCAGCCGACGGGTTTTAGAGAGGCTGTACGTCGTGCCCTCGGGAAATAGAGCACTGCCCGCGCCTCTGCCAAACTGGTAGTCGGCGATAATCCTCGCTCGCTGTAGCATCCAGCTTTATCTTGCCGCAGGCGATAAAAGAGTTATGGTGCCGGAATATCATGGTGACTGCGGAAAGGCGTAACGGTGCCGGGTGGCAGGCTATCCAGTCGATAATGCCGGTGATAGGCTGTCGGATGTCAGTGTCAGGGCAGGAGATCCCGCCCTCTTACCATAATCTTTTTTGCCCTCCTCAGTAAATCACCACCCATCCTGCTAATTAGCACCGGTGATTCGATTTGAAAGCCCTAGATGTTGTGGATCCAGAAATCGCAGCCGCGATCCAGTCCGAACTGGAGAGGCAGCGAAATAATATCATCCTGATTGCATCAGAGAATTTCACCAGTAGAGCGGTCATGGAGGCGCAATGCTCTGTCATGACCAATAAGTATGCGGAAGGCTATCCAGGTAAACGCTACTATCGCGGCACAGGGTGCGTGGACCTGGCCGAGGAGCTGGCAAGAGAGCGCTGCAAGAAGCTATTTGGGGCAGAGCATGTGAACGTCCAGCCTCATAGCGGCACCCAGGCCAACATGGCAGCCTACTTCGCCATCCTCAAGGCCGGCGACACCATCATGGGCATGAACCTCGCTCACGGCGGCCACCTCTCTCATGGCAGCCCGGTCAACTTCTCAGGCAAGATGTACAATATCGTCCCTTATAACGTCTCCAGGGAGACGGAGATGCTCGACTACTCAGAGATGGCGGACATCGCCCGCAAGTCCCGCCCCCAGCTCATTGTGGTGGGTGCGTCCAGCTATCCCCGGACCATCGATTTCAAAGCGGTGCGGGAGATAGCCGATGATGTGGGAGCTAAAGTCATGGCGGATATCGCCCATATCGCCGGCATGTGTGCCGTGGGCGCTCATCCCTCTCCCGTGCCCTATGCCGATATCGTTACCACTACCACTCATAAGACCCTGAGGGGGCCGAGGGGTGCTTTGATCCTATGCAAAGAAGAGCTGGCTGCGGCCATTGACCGCTCTGTCTTCCCCGGGACCCAGGGAGGACCGTTCATGAACTCCATAGCGGCGAAGGCAGTGGCATTCAAGGAGGCCTTAACCCCGGAGTTCAAGGAGTATCAGTTCCAGGTTGTCAGGAATGCTCAGGCCCTGGCTGAGAGGCTGCTGAAAAACGACTTCGATCTGGTCAGCGGGGGCACAGACAACCATCTGCTTCTGGTCAAGCTGCTCAAAGAGGGCATCACCGGAAAGGTGGCGGACGAGACCCTGGAGAGGGCGGGAATCACCCTGAACAAGAACATGATTCCCTTCGACCCGGCCACGCCTTTCGTCACCAGCGGCATCCGGATCGGCACCCCGGCCATGACCACCAGAGGAATGAAAGAGAAGCAGATGGTCCAGATCGCTGATCTGATCACCAGAGTGCTCCGCGATATCAATAATGAATCGACTATCGCTCAGGTTCGCTCTGAGGCCAGGGCCCTGTGCGACCAGTTCCCACTGTATCCCGATATGGCGTGATCAAACTGACGACGATAATAGATGGAAAGGCCCTGGCCGCTGAGGTGGAGGTACAGACCCTGGCCAGGGCGAAAAAGCTGGCCGAGCAGGGCATTGTCCCCGGCCTGGCCACCGTCCTGGTGGGAGAGAATCCGGCCTCGCAGATGTACATCCGGCTCAAGCATTCCGCCTGTTCCCGGGCGGGGATAAGATCGGAGAACGTTCTCCTGCCTGAGGGCAGCAGCGAAGAGGAGATCATCGCCAAAATTCAGCAACTAAATCAAAGGGCGGATATCAATGGCATCCTCCTGCAACTGCCCCTTCCCGGCGGACTGAACCCTCAAAAGGCGATGATGAGCATTCTGCCGGAGAAGGATGTGGATGGTTTTCATCCCCGCAATATGGGGGCACTGCTTTTGGGAGCGGAGAGGCTGGTGCCCTGCACCCCTCTGGGGATCGTATATGCCCTGGAGAAGCTTGGCAAAAAGCTTGAGGGAGCGGAGGTTGTCATCGTCGGCCACAGCAATGTGGTGGGCAAGCCACTGGCGGCCATGATGCTCAACCGTAATGCTACTGTTCAGGTGTGCCACGTCTTCACCCGCGATCTGGCCGAGCACACCCGCGATGCAGAGATTCTGGTGGTGGCAGCAGGAGTCCCGGCTCTTATTAAAAAGGAGATGGTCAGGCCGGGAGCCTATGTCTTTGATGTGGGCATAAACCGGGTAGGAGATAAGACCGTAGGAGATGTCGACTACG
>JAXDAR010000154.1:0-2627 GCA_034679645.1 Methanothrix sp.
AAAGGGGGGATCGCAACTGTCGGCGTGCCTGATATTGGAGATCTTTTTGGGATGGACCTATTCAAGAGTTCGGCCGATCTCAAAGTATACATGGTCTTGGAAGACATAACTGAGGAATTCGTCGTCGATAAAGTGCTGATCTATTCGGCGGTTTTCAAGGACAAAGCCTTCTTGGACGAGTATATTGATGAGTGGCCGACTGGAGAGATCGAGGCTGAGCTAATGAACGGGCATGTATACCGACTGAAGTTGGACGCCAGGGCATCATCATCTACGGTGGGGCTATCCAGTATCATTGTTGGCTTTTGGGGCTCTGACCCTGAAGAGCACATAAAGTGGTCCTATGGCGCAGTAAATTGGATCTGAAACGCCTATGATCCTCAGAAAAGACTGATATGTGACGGATGAAAATCGAGAATTCTCGATCTTATAATCTCGATCTGAAGTGCGAAAAGGATCCTCAGCGCTCTATTTTTCCTATTTCTGAAGCATATGAGCTAGCCGGGAAGCAATGGACTGATGCAGCGGACCGGAGGTGCCAGAGGGGTTGCCCCTGGATGAAGTCAATTGGCTTAATTTCTCACCCAACGACCGGACCATCATGGCCGGCGAGGCCTCGGGAAGAGTGCACTTCATGCGCCTGGAGGGGCTCCCGGTGGGCAAGGGTGCCAAACATCAAAATATAAGCATTGCATAGTTTGCAGGTGGTGAACTCAATAAAGACCCCTGTCCCCATCAGGCTCCCGGATGATTTGGCCAAGAGCCTGGAGGATCTGGTTGCAGTCATCGAGCCTCTAAAGGCCGGCGAGGAATACAGCCGCGAGTATGCCGACTATCTGATTGCCCTGGAGCGATCGAATGACAAAGATGATGCAGTGCTATCGGATGCAGAGATGAGGGAGCATATTAGCAGTTCGGATTGAGGATTGACGATCAACTGCTCTTCTTCGGAAAGCCCGCTCCCAGCCCATACCACCTAGAAGGTATCTTATATATCCTGATGCATAATCATTCTAAATGCTTCGCCAGAGATTCGTGCTGGACACCACCGCCCTTACCGACTCCTTTGCCTGGGAAAGCGAGGGAGCCAGCAGCATCTGCGAGGGGATGGGGGCCATCCTGGACCGGGTGGCGGACGGCAGGCTCCACCTGGGCATAAGCTGCTATATCCCCTATCCCTCCGTCTACAATGAGATCAAGGATTTTGTGCGCCACAACAATTGCGATCCCAGGGTCCTGAGCAAGGTGGACACCTGGCTGGTCAAAAAGTCTCCCGATCGCTATCAGGTCAAGGTTCCGGCCAAGATCTTCTATGAGTATGTGGACTATATGAGAAGCCGCATCAACAAGGGCATGAACATATCCGAGGAGGCGGTATGGGAATCGGTCTCCAAATGCATCTCCCTCTCCCGGGAGGGGACCGACCTCTCGGCCATGAAGGACGAGATCGAGAGGGAGACCGTGGGCGGCATTGTGCGCAAGTTCCGGGAGAAGTACAGGGCGGCGCTTCGCTACGGCATCCTGGACAGCGCCCCGGATATAGATGTCCTGCTCCTTGCCAAGGAGCTGGATGCGGCGGTGGTCTCCCAGGATCTGGGAATACAGCGCTGGGCGGAGCAACTGGGCCTGCGTTTTATGGAGTCGAGGTCCTTTCCCATCATGATAAAAGAGTACATGAATGCCCTTCCGGAGCTTTATATCGAGGAGAAGGAAGAGGACCGGATGATCTAAAGGGCAGCAGGGTCGGCCATGCCCGAGCCTCCTTTTTTTCAGACGCTGGGTTGAGGAGAGAGATCGCAGAAGAAGGGCCGCAGAAGAACGATCACCCTGAGCTTGCTGGCACAGCTTTGCTGGGGGATGAGGCTTCTCCCAAAGGCTTAACTGTATTCAGCCCTCCATAAGCCGCCGGGGACCCGATTTGAAGGAAGAGTTCGACAAAATGACCTTTGAGGAGAAGGTATCCTTTCTGGTGGATAACCTCAGAGCTTTGCCCGAAAGTCTGGCCGATGAGGGCATAGATATCCTGGTCCAGGCAGGAGAGACGGAATACGCCGTGGTGCTGGCCAGGGATAAAGGCAAGATCGACAAGGCCATCAGCGTTTTGGTGCAGGCAGGAGACTACCTCTGGGCGGCATTGATCGCCAAGAACGCTGGCCTAGCCTCTCGCAGCCAGGATCTCTATCGGGATGGGCTGCAGTACTACATAGAGATGGAGATGTTTGGCCGGGCCATATCCGCGGCGACGGCGCTTGGCCTCTCGCCGGATGTGATCGACGACCTCTACCGGAGCGGCATAGCCAGGGAGGGGAGAGATACCGACCTGGCTCATAGCAGGGATATGATCGAATGCGCCATGCAGTCCCTGGACCTCTCTCTGATCGGCCGGGAGGATGAGATGGCCCTGGAGCTGATGAAGGCGGTGCAGGAGCAGAGGGAGAGAATGGTAAGCGATCAAAAAGAGGAAAAAGAGGAAAAATAGGGAGAATAGGCGGGCCTTGCTATTCCCGGCAGGCCCTGATTTTCTCTCTATCCCGGGAAGATTCCGGCAGATATGATCATGCCTTCAGGAATTTCGTAAGAGCATTCCAGGTCTCCTTTCCAACGATGCCGTCCTCCTTCAGGCCGCT
>JAXDAR010000155.1:0-2819 GCA_034679645.1 Methanothrix sp.
TGAAGCTGATAGGCGTGGCTTCGGGATATGCCAGGCCGTTATAGACCTGCAAGACCTCCGCAGATAGCATCGATCCACCCCAGGGGAGAGTGATGGAGGTTCCTGCTGGTATGGTGTAGGACTGGGGTTTGGATGGAGCAGGTGACGGTGCAGTTGGCGTCGGCGAGGTATAGGGCACGTTATAGGGGTAATAAGGGTAGTACAAATCGTAGGGATAGTACGGATAATAGTATGGATATCGGCAGACTCCGTCTATGCAAGTCTTTCCGTAGCTGCAGACCACATGGCTACGAGTGCAATGGCCTCTGTCACATCTGTCTATGGTGCAGGGATCTCCGTCGTCGCAATTGATCTGAGGGTGGTGGCAATTGCCATTCCGATCGCATATATCATCCGTGCAGGGATCGCTATCGCGGCATTTGAATATCTTAATGCAATTTTTGCCGTCGAAAGTTCCTATGTAACAATTATCAGAAACATTGCAGTCCAACGATGTGTTAGTGCAACTTCCGCGATAGCAGTAATCATTGGTGCTGGGATCTCCATCGTCGCATTTGATCGGTTGATATGTGCAATTTTTCAAGTCAATCAGCTCCATGCATGGATCGCTATTATGACATTTCTTCCGATCAGAATGCTCAGGCGAACTCCCTGCTGAGAGGGTAGTATTGTTCTGGCTATTGCTGCTCACGTTGTCCACAACTGGGATTACAGCAATAATTTCGCTTTTATTCTCATCGCCCCCGACGGGCTGATAAGTGCACTCTCCACCCCTGCAAGAATCCTCAGTGCTCTCATTGCCGTCATCACAATCCTCGCACCTGACATCAGACTTGCCATCCACAGCATCGGTCTCATTTTTGATTTGCTCAAGAAGAATGGACTGTCTCATGGGTTGGGGCAACCGGTTCTCCTCCAATGACGGCGCGGGGGTATTGATGCATCCGGACGGGCCGCAGGTGTCAATGGTGCTGCTGTCGCCATCATCTCCCGGATAATCCCTGGTGCAGGAATTGCGGTCATCGCAATTTATAGTGGTGTCTGGAACAGATATTGAACTGGGATTGAATAGAGCATCCCGGGGTGATATAATGGATTTATCATCCTCCGTACCATAAGCCGGGGCAAATCCTATTGGACTGCCCTCATCTGTTGTCTCCTGCCTGGTTTTCTCCATGGTTCCGCTTTGATCACAAATTTGAGGATCATGCTGGCATTGTGTTCCATTGCACCAGTCCCTGGTACAGGGATTGTTGTCGTCACAATTCCCGCACTGGGCGGAGGAGCAACCTGCTAACAGTAAGAAACTGAGGCTAAATAGAATGAAATGGCATAAAGTCCGGTTTCCTTTGATCTCTGCATCCACAATTCTCACCCCAATCCAAACCCACCCTCTTTTTTATATCTAAGTTTCGCTCTTCGTCTCTGCTCCCGGACTCAGCAATACAGGCTTTAAAAGACAATGCGTCTTATCCTGAACAGACCTAAGATAGGAAAGATCTGAGCCATTCTTGGCTTCTAAATTTGCTTTGCAGTCACAGGCTGAATTCCCGCTCTCCTGAGACCCTCTGGAACAGCTCCTCAGCACGCTGCATCTCTTCTCCGCTTCCCTCCACAGTCAGCCAGACTGCTCCCTCCGCCCCGCTTATTCCGCCCGCGGCAATTATTTCTGCCTCGACGCCGGTCAGGAGCCGGATGGCGTCAATCTCAGTGAAGACCTCTCCGGGAATAGGGAGCAGCCGAAAGCCGTTTTGCCCGGGAAGATTGAGGCGAAGGGCAAGGCTCATGAGATCTCCTGGAATGCGCTTTTCCAGGCCCACCGGGAGGATGAGACGCACTCTTCGCCCCACCAGAGCCTGCAGAGCGGCGATGCTCGTACCTCCCTGGGGATGGCCTATGAGCACAGCTGCCTGGCGATGGGCCAGATCAAGGGCATTGGCCCCCTTGAGGATTACATCGCCCTCTTTCAGGCCTTCTGCCACTTCGAAGATGCTCTTTCCCTTCTGCCAGACCCCTTTCACTATCACCACATCTCCCGGAAATCCGCTCTCATCGGGCAGCCTTCCCTCCGCAGTGGTTTTTCCCGGCGGAAGGACCAGGCCCCGGAAGAATCTCTTCCTGGAAAAGCCATACTCCTGGCCCAGACTCTTCAGAACTTCCTCGGCGACATAGCCATTGGTGGTTCCGGCTACTATAACCAGTGTGCCAGAGTGGAGAGAGGCCCGTACGGTGGGGTGGACAGACAGGGCAAGGCCCATAAGCCGCTTTCCTGCGGCGGGGGTGAGCAGAAACTGCCTCATCTCTAGATGATGATTTTTTAATAGAGATAAAGCTACTGCAGGGATATGGAAAACCATTTTCTGCTGTCAAGACGAGAATAATGCTGACATCTTAAATCTACGCTGGCCCTGGCAGCCTCTGCGACAGATAAAATGTTGACGCTTCAGAGAGGACAGAGAGAGTGCCATCTAAAATCACAAACCGCTCCGCGAGACGATTTTATGCCCCAGAGATGATTGGCATATGAGGGTAAAGGATGAGAATTATATTTCTATTCCGAATGCATGTTGAAATCCATGCCACCATGCTCATACTCTATTTGAATCCAGAGAGGCAGAATTTGCTCATGCAGGAGCGAGGCATCAAGCTCGGGATATCCTGGCCCCGGACCGGTCAATCATTCCATTTGCACAGATAAATCCAGTGACTGGAACTCAAATTCTCTTCCCGGGACATTCGCCATTCCATTCCATCAGAACAACGATCAGACAGCTCATCGTCTGCCTCTTTTATGGCCAGCCCAGCCATTATCCCCTTGA
>JAXDAR010000156.1:0-8182 GCA_034679645.1 Methanothrix sp.
TCGCCCTTTGGGCAGGCCTCCAATCGAGAGCCCATCGAACCCTGGAATGCCGGTAGGAGTTTTATCGATTCCTTTTGCTTCCTCTATCGTGGTCATCAGAATGATCACCTGATCAAATGTGGTTTGTCCATAATTTTCTTAATTGTACTTATCTCTACCCGTCGAATAATCGCTATCAATTACAATATTCTTCATTAATATTGCTCAGAATAATGCTTTTCGTAATCAAGCCCCACCAACATTAAAATCAATTTATGTTTGTCAAATTTTATATCATATATCCCGCGGTATAGGTCTCAATGACTCTCGATCAGAATCAGGGCACCAGGATCTGGGACAAGGAAAGCAGATCCTGGATGCGGGCTGCGGAGATGGCTACCTCAGCCGCAGGCTGGCCAGGCTTGGTGCCCTGGTCACTGGTGTGGAGATATCAGAGAAGATGCTCGCCTTCGCTCTGGACGATCAGGAAAATGATCCACTGAATATAAGATATTACCATGCCAGATGCGCCTCTTTGCCATTTCTCCCGGACTCGGCATTCGATGTGGTGCTCACCAACAATGTCATCCAGGACCTGGCCGACTACCAGGGAGCCTTCCGAGAGTTCGGCCGGTTGCTGAGATCGGGCGGGACCTACCTGCACATCGCCAATCATCCCTGCTTTATGACCCCCGTCAAGGGATGGGAGAGAGAAGAGGAAGGGCGAAGGCTGCACCGAAAGTCGACCACTACTTTCAGCGGGGCCCATTTCACTGCCCCTGGGGAGCGAAATCCGACATGGAGCCCACCATCTACTGGCACCGGACCCTGGGAGATATCATGAACCAGTTGATCTCCTGCCGCTTTGATATCGTCCGGGTGATCGAGCCTGAGCCTCCGGAGTGCTGGAGGAGCATGTGCCCTGATCGGCTGGATGGTGCCAGAATACCGGGTTTTCTGGTCTTGGTCTGCAGAAAAACAGCATAGAAGAGTGAGGATGAGATTGGGCCAAAAGGCATGTTCCTGCTGAAAGGCCCGCCGCACTGACAAACCGCCATATATATAGTCCTTAAAATCCAGTATTGATTATGAAAGATGGTGCTTTTCTTCCAGCAGATTCAGTTGCTTCGTCGAAGCCCAACCACTACAAAATAACTGGCGGGATTCGAAACGAGGATAATCTTCCAGTTGGGGGATGCATTGTGCGGGCTCTTGATAGAGACCCGGAGATCTTCCTCCATCCTGATAACCGGTTGGGCCGGGATACGACTGATAGCAATGGCCACTTCAAGATCGCCTTTGATGAAACCGCTTTTGCAGACTGGTTTGAGGGATCCCCGGAGGTGTATCTCATCGTGAGCAGGGAGGGAAAGGTCCTGGTCAAGACCGGCGAGAGGGAGAACGAAACCGGAAGGATGGATTTTCAGATAAAGCTGGGCCGGATGGAGGCAGATCCAGAGGAGCCAGACGTTTATCGGGAAAACCTTTCCCGGATGCTCTCTGCATTCAGGATGCTCTTCGACCTGGAAGGTCTGGCCAGCAGCGATGTCCAGACCGTGGTTGAGGTGTTATCCCGAGCTATCAGCAGCTGGGTGGTATACAGAGATGAGCTGGCCAGCTTGGCCGGATATGATGCCATCCAGGTCCCCTCACGCCCTCGGTGGACGGCACACGATCATATTACCAGATGGGACAAGCCAATTTTGCCGGTTGAAGGAGATGGAGAATAATGAATGCAATATATGGCATAGACAGACTCCCTCCCCGGAAAGAGAACTATGTGAGGGTGGAAGAGGATGTGCGGGAGCGCTGTGACATCTGCGTTATCGGCTCAGGAGCAGCAGGAGCAATACTGGCAAAGAAGCTCTCTGATTCGGGCCGATCGGTGATAATTCTTGAGCGGGGTGGTTACTTCGAAGGGGAGGATATGAACCAGAGGGATGAGGATATGATTCCTCTTCTATGGAAGAACTGCGCTGCCAACTTCACCAGTGACCTGAGGATAGCCATATCCCAGGGAACCTGCCTGGGAGGCTCCACAGTCATCAATGATGCTGTATGCTTCCCCTTGCCGGACGTGGTCCGGAGGGAGTGGCGCGGTTTGGGGGTGGACATATCCGATGACGAATGGGATCTTGCCAACCGCGAGGTATCGGGAGAGATCAACATCCAGCAGGTGAGGGAGGAGGAGCTGGGGGCAAACAGTCTCATCTTCAGGAAAGGGTGCGAGCTCATGGGCTACTCGGAGCACCGCCCCAACTTCAGGAACTGCAAGAGCTGCATGCAATGTGGCCTGTGCCACCTGGGATGTCACTATGAGACCAAGCAGGATATGAGGGTGACATACCTGCACCGGGCCCTGAACCATCCCCGATCGAGAGTGAAGATCTACTGCAACTGCTCTGCGGAGAGGGTCACCCACTCAGGGGGCATTGTCGATGCAGTTGAAGGGCATTTCCTGGACAGCTCGGGAATTGCCCGCCATAAGATAAGAGTAGATTCAGATCTCGTGATAATTGCCGCTGGATCGATAGCCTCAACTGAACTTCTGCTGAAAAGCTCCATTGCAGAAGGAAAAGCAGGCAAGGGCCTTGCCCTTCACCCTGTGCCTTTCGTCCTGGGAGACTTTCCTTTCCCAATAAGGGGGATTCAGGGTATCCCCATGACCTACACCCTGCACGATTTTGCAGTGACAAATGGGGTGGAGGATGGCGGATTCTTAGTGGAAGGCACATTTCTCCCTCCTCTGCAGTTATCCCTCCTCCTGCCGATATCCGGATGGCGGCATAAAGAGCTGATGATGAGATACAACCATTATGCTATGGCCGGTATCCTGGTCAGAGACGGCTCGAACGGCACCATCACCCTGAACGGTCGTGGGCTTCCCAGAGTGGATTACACCCTCCAGGAAAAGGAGATTGAAATCATAGCCCAGGGTGTTGAAGTGGTCTCAAGGATGTGGTTTGCCCTGGGCGCGACAAGGGTGGTGACACCCCATTTGAAAAAGCCGATCATAGAGGGCCCGGAAGAGATCCCTGCGCTCCTCAAGCTCATAAAGAACGATCCTCGGGGGATGCTCCTCGGATCGGCACATCCTCAGGGAGGAAACCGGATGGGAGACGATCCGGATCGCTGTGTGGTCGACTCGAACTGCAGTATCTATGGCTTTGAGAACCTCTTCCCGTGCGACGCCAGCGTGTTTCCGACGGCAATTGGAGTCAATCCTCAGATGACTGTAATGGCCCTGGCCACCATCATCTCTGAGAGAATTCGCCGTGCTTTGGGCTAGAGTATGATCCTGGATGGCGCAATCAATCGATCCCTGTTTTCAGATCGGCAGTGAGTATATCGAGCGATCAGTACCACGAGCTGCCCCAGATGACGGGGGATTGGATGCAATTCAAGGGCGAGTCGTTGGGCACTGTTGCCCTGGAGAACGGGAATATCAAGGATAATTGGGCGATAACCGAACCATTAAACGAGGATGGATCTACAGGCCCGATCGGCAGCTTGCCTGAAAAACAAATGCTGCCAAAAGCCAGCATGCTGCCTGGGCACTGAAACACTCAGCAATTCCATTGCCAATCCGCAGACCTTTGCCCATAGCCCAAAGATGCAGTCCTTCCACAGCCTCTGCAATCGGATCGCCGAAGGCCTCGTACTCCCGTTCCAGGAAGGTATTGGTGGTGTTGGGTGTATCAGCGCCTCTGGAAATTCCTTATAAGGCAGCAATCGATCGAATCGTTCCTGGTAGAAGTCGTGAAAGTTGATGCCGTGGCCGTTTGCCTTGGGTAATAGGTAGATATAGGTAGAAGAAGCAAATAAAAAGGATTATGGATTTCTCACAAGATTTCATTGAGAATATTATCGTTCTTATATTGACAGCTGTCTTAACAGGCGTGATTGTTCCATATATATTAAGACAGATAGAGGAGAGGAAAACCAGATCACAAAAAAAATTTGAAGCTGATATTGCTAGACAGGATAAGATTATCGAAGCGCAATCTAGCTTGATGGATGATATATCTCATATCCTCTGGGAATGGCGTTATATGAGTATAAAGGTGGCATATTACGGCAGTAGCAATGAAAAGGAAAAGTATAATTTGATAAGAAAAGAATATGACGAGAATATTTGGAATATCTTAAATCGGTTTAGAAACGAAATTACCAAGGCCCGAAGACTCGCATCAGATAATTCATATGAGGAACTACTTAAATTCTATGGATTCGTAATTGACCTTGATAAAAAAATCTCAACAATCATAAGGAATCGAGAATTGAATGAAGACCAAATGATGGAATTAGCCGAAATTAATAATATTATATATTTGGATGCGACGAAAAAAATAGATGACATAATTGATTTTTTGGCGCGCGATCTTCATCTAAAAGAGAATAAATAGACTTAATGGTTTCGATTTAACCCGGAAGGTAGTGTCCTGATTGTGATGTAAAACTAACAAACTGGCATCGATCATTCGGCGAGAGGGACCTGAACCGCGAAGAGCAGGAAAATGAGCCCCTGGCAATAAGCTATCATCTTGCCAGCTGCTCCTCTCTTTCATCTCACCCGGATTCGGCATGCGATGTGGTCCTGACCAATAAACGTCATCCAGGACCTGGCCGATTATCAGGGAGCTTTTCGGGAGTTCGGTCGCCTCGTAAGACCTGGGGGACCTACCTGCACATCGCCAATCATCCCTGCTTCATGACTCCGGTCTGGGGACGGGTCAGGGACGAGGAAGGGCGAAGGCCGCACCGAAAGGTCGACCACTACTTCCAGCGGGGCCCATTTCTCTGCCACTGGGGAGCTAGATCCGGCATGGAGCCCACCGTCTACTGGCGCCGGACCCTAGGCGACATCATGAACCAGCTGATCTCCTGCGGATTTCAAATCATCAGGGTGATCCAGAACGAGCCTCCGGAGTGCTGGAGGAGCATGTGCCCGGATCGGATGGATGGCGCCCGAATACCTGATTTTCTGGTCCTGCTCTGCCGGAGAAATGCGCTGACTGGAACCCAAGGGGAAAGCTACTTACCTCGCAAACACTAAACAGTAGACAGGATATGAGCAGCAATGCAGGATGCTTGATAGCATTAGGATTTATCCTCCTGCTATCCCTCGCCAACTCTTATTATATCTACAGCCTGAATGAGGAAGTCTCCGATTTGAGGGATGATCTCAGGGAGCTGTCCAGTCCCCTGGGGTTATCGGTCTCCAGTCAGAGCGATCTGCCCGGAGCGAGCATCACCATCGCCCAGAAGAGCATACCGATAGTGGCGGTCTCAAGCGAGGAAATGGGAGTCGTGGGGATGATGAACCTGCGGCTGATTCCAGGAAGCAATGACATCCTGATAAACACCAATCCCTTCTCTGAGCCCGATGTTCAATATGCAGTAAAGAAGGCAGTGGCTTATGCCCAGTCCCGTTATCCCGGCACCAAACGGGATATGGATTTCGTCTTCAACTTCACCTCCACCAGAGCCCGGCTCATCGGCGGGGAGAGCGCCGGAGCGGCCGCGGCCATTCTCACCATAGCTGCCCTGGAGAACAGGGACCTCAATGGGGATGCGGTGATAACCGGAACCATAAACGAGGACGGCTCCATAGGCCAGATCGGCAGTGTGCTGGAAAAGACAAAAGCAGTATCAGATGCCGGCTATAAAAATTTCCTCATCCCAAAAGGCCAGGCCAATATCACCTACTACGAGCGGCAGATAGAGCGGCGGTCAACTGAGGGGGGATTCGATATCATGCGATCCAGGTATGTGCCAAAGACCCTGAACATCTCCCAGGCAGCAGGTGAGGAGCTGGGGCTGAATGTGGTCGAGGTCTCCAAAATCGATGAGGTTCTTCCCTATTTCTTTGGAAAATAAGGCATAATAGCGGCATCGGATGGCGGCAGGATGCATGGCAGGAGAGGGCGCCGCGGGGGATAGGAATATCTATCTTCAGGTACTATAGTATTAATGGTGATAGTATGGATGAATCGTATCGGACGAGAATCAGGGATGCGAGCCCGTCGATGGACCAGGGCGAAAAGATCCTCCTTTATGAGGTGATGAAAAAGAAGGTTGGCCTGATCACCCTCATCAGCATCTTCATTCCCGGCGGCGGCCAGATATACCAGGGCGAGTATCTGAAAGGCCTGTTGATCCTCCTCCTCGCCTGGCTCATCCTGCCCTGGCTTTATGGCATATACGATGCATATACCATGGCCAGCACATTCAACCAGGAGCTAATCGAACTGATCTATCCGGAGACCTTGCCCGCAGAAGCGAATTCAGTGAAGGTTGCGGTGGAGGATTAGGCCCGAAGCATCTTTATTCATCTACTAGCCTGAAGTCGATGAAGCCGAGGTTCACATCCACTGAGACCAGCTCCACAGTGATCTCGTCTCCCACATCGATCCCTCTTCTTCCTCCTTTCAGCATCCCTTCCACGGGAATGTCCAGCAGCCGCACCCAGGTGCCCTTCTCTGCTGAGCCGGTGACCATGGCGGAAAACCTCTCTCCGATCCGGGGCTGCAGGAGAAGTGCGGCAGCGGACTTGCTCACCTGTCGCTCCACCTTGGCCACGATATCCTCTTTTCTGGTGCAGTGGTCCGCCAGGCGGTCAAGCTCATTTATCTTGTAGGGCTGGGGCTTATTCTCAATGGCCGCCTTCAGCAGCCTCTGGGTGATCAGATCGGGATAGCGGCGATTGGGGGCGGTGGAGTGGGCATAGTCCTTGACCGCCAGGCCGAAGTGGCCGATGGGCTCTGTGCCGGGCAGTTCGGCCACGTACTCGCCATTTCCCAGCAGCTTGATTATCGCCAGGGAGAGATCGGGAAAGCGGAGGGGATCCTTCTTTTTCATCATGTTCAGGAAGATCTCCAGCTTTCTGGAGCTGGGGTTGGGGGGGAGCTTGAAGGCATTCTGAGCAGCGATCTGGACGATCCGGTCCCACCTCTTGGGGACCCGCACCACCCGGCGAATGGAGGGGAAATTCCGTTCAGTCAGATAGCGGACGGTCACTCCATTGGCGGCGATCATGAAGTCCTCGATGATCTGTTTGGCCCGGTTGGTCTCCTCCACTAAAAGGTCGGATATCCTCTCCCCTTTGAAGACCGGCCGGGCCTCGATGGTCTCCAGGCTCAAAGCGCCCTCTTCATGGCGGAGGCTCTTCATGTTCTGGGCCACCTTATCCTGGAGGAGCAGGTTCTCCGCCAGGCCCTCCACTGCGGCCACAGCCTCGGGCATGGGCTCCGATCCCTCCAGCCAGGCGGCAACGCTGTTGTAGGCCAGCTTGGCGTGGTTGTGCACCACCGCCCGGTAGACGTCTGAATCGACCAGGGAGCCGTCCGGGGCAATAGTCATATCCACCACCACTGCCAGGCGATCCTGCTCCCGGTTCAGAGAGGTGAGGTCGGTGGATAGCTTAAGGGGGAGCATGGGAAAGATCTGGGCGGCGGTGTAGACGGAGGTGGTGTTGGCCTGGGCATCCCGGTCGATGGCCGAGTCCTTATGGACCAGGCTGTCCACGTCTGCCACTGCCACTCTGATCCTGGTCTTACCGTCTGGAAGGGGCTCGGCCACAGTGAGCTGGTCTAAGTCCTCGGAGTCATCGTTATCTATTGAGGCCCAGAGCAGACCTCTCAGATCGCGGATATGGGGGGCGCCGTCAGTTGAGGCCGGACCCCTGATCTTTGCCAGCTCTTTGAGGCACTCGGGCGAGAAGTCGGTTTGAAGCCCTCGCATGAGCATTATTCCTCTGGCCACTTTCTGCAGAACGGTCCGGTTCTGAGCCTCCAGCTTCTTTCCCCCGGCATTGGCGGAATTGTCCTTTTCTCCTCCGGATCTCATGCTTTTTTGGAAAGGGCTCAATTGATATAAATGGTTCCTTCTATCTTTTTCAAATACTTGCCCAGCTTCTCCTCGCATTCCTCCCAAGTCACTTCCACCTGCAGTTGGTCCATGATATCCACCAGTTGCAACTTTACCTCCTCCCAGGAGTACTTGTTCTCCGAGTGGCACAGGTCAGTCAGGAGCCTCATGGTGGGGACGAAGGCCTTCTTGAACTCCGCCCGGATGAATCGCAGGAAATGCTCTGTGAGATCTCGATTGCCATAGGACCTCAATTCATCCAGGATCTGGTACTGGCCGGCGCAGGGCTCGGAGAAGGGATCGCATAAATCCCGGCCGGTCAGCTCGGATAGGT
>JAXDAR010000157.1:0-5760 GCA_034679645.1 Methanothrix sp.
CGTAGGCACGAATCCGTGAATGAAGGCACCAATTCCTGCTCCCAGGAGGAGATAGGGGACGAGCTGGCGGAATAGGCTGAAGGCGAATCTTGCCGAACGCTGCACTCTCGATTTTGCATCAGTCTCCTGCTGGCAGTCGCAGCAGCTTCGTACTGCGGCAACGGATTTAACCTGGTTGGCAAAGCCGAGACTGTCGAGCAACAGGCCGATTGTGATTGTTGCCAGGAAGGTGACGGCAAAATAGAGCGCAGCCGTCTTCCATCCCATCAGGATGATGAACAAGGATATTATCACCGGATTGAGCAGCGGCGAGGCAAAAAGGAATGCCATGGCCGAGGCGAAGGGCACGCCGGCATTGAGCATTCCCAGGAGCAGAGGTATGGTCGAGCAGGAACAGAAGGGGGTAAGAGCACCAAAACCGGCTCCCAGAAAGCTGCCCAGAATTTTGTGCCGCCCGCCTAATGCTCTCTTACTGGTCTCATCAGGCACATACTCCTGGATCAGCCCCACCAGAAGGGTTATCCCTATGAATAGTACTATCAGCTCTGCGGCGATCTCTATGAAAAAGCTCATAGCCGTCGCTAGGTTGTCAATAAACATCTCATCCCACCACCTAAAAATCTTATTTTATCTTCTTCAGCTCTCGGGCCTGCTTGATCATCTCATTGACAGCACTGTCGGCCAGGCGGTAGTAGGACCATTTGCCATCCTTTCGTTCTCTGACCAGTCCTGCCTCTCTGAGGATAGACAGATGATGGGAGGTGGTCGACTGTGGCTTATCAAGAGCAGTCATGATCTCGCATACGCATAGCTCTCCTTCCTTCAAGAGCTTCACAATCCTGAGCCTGCAGGGATCAGCAACAGCCTTGAATACTTCTACCTCTCCATCCGGGGCATCCATGTCGATCGCCTTCATCAGTGACATGAGCCTTCTGGTCCTCGAACGGGCCCGATCCTCATCTCCGATGAGCCTGGAAAGAGTGCATATCGCAACCTCATCGATCGATTCCTCATTGATCTCATCATTCATCGAATCAGGCATAACGGTCTATTTCACCCACCAACTACTCATAGATTTCTGGCCGGTCATGAGTGCAGGAATGGCTTTTAAATTGGATCTTATTTCTTCCTGGCCTCCCAGTACCTCTGGTATTCTGCCAAAAAGGCAATTTTATACAGCTCCTCTGCTCCCTCGGCGATGAAGTTGAACTTTTTCAGCTCCTCGACCAGCTCACTTCCGGTGGTGTCCTCTGGCTTCTTTCCCTTTTTAAAGAAATCCTGCAGGGTTTCATCCAGTCCCATGATTCCTACGATGCGTCCACCTACGTTGATCTGTCTGAGCCCCACAATGCGGGTGCCGCAGCAACAACCGGTGCTGCCCTTATCTCCGAAGATCTTATCTCTCAGCCCCATGATAATCACAGATCATATCAATCTTCGCCGATATATAATGCTTGCGCCTTATCCAGATTCCACTAGAATTGATGTGCATAGAATTGAATTTGTGACGGATTCTATATTGCGATTCATGCTTATAATTACGCATTAAGATTTATGGATACGATATTTTGTTTTAGCTGGATCGATGGCGAGAGGAAGAAGGTGATAATAATGATTTTTCTGATTTTTCAGAAAAACTTAAATAATCAGAGATCACGATACTATCATGGCTGTTAAATCCGAAGACAAGGCCTGTTGTCTGCCGGGATCAATGAGCTCATGCCGGGTAGAATCCATAGTGAGCATAGATGAGCGCGGGCAGATGGTCCTCCCCAAGGATATCAGGGAAAAAGCAAAGATCCGGCCGGGAGACAAGCTGGCAGTGGTGAGCATGGAGAAGGATGGCAAGATCTGCTGCCTATCACTGATCAGGGTTGAAGAGTTGGAAGGCATGGTGAAATCTGTGCTGGGGCCAGTTATTGATGATATATTCAAGAAATGATGTCATAAGCAGAATTAGAGGTGAATAACGATGGACGATTCAGAAATAAAGGTGCTGGTAAAGGAGAGCTACGGAAAGATGGCCAAAAAAGGAAGCTCATGCTGTCCTCCAGGGGGATCATGCTGTGGAACAGCTCCTCCGGAGGAGATCAGCAAATGTATCGGCTACTCTGAGGATGAGATGAATGCCGTGCCCCAGGGGGCAAATCTGGGTCTTGGCTGCGGCAATCCAATCGCACTGGCATCGATCAAAGAAGGGGAGACTGTGCTTGACCTGGGCTCGGGGGCGGGATTCGACAGCTTTCTTGCCGCCAGAAGGGTCGGACCAACAGGGAGAGTTATCGGAGTGGATATGACCCCGGAGATGATAGAGAAGGCAAGAGAGAATGCAGCTATTGGAGGCTACAGCAATGTGCAGTTTTTGTCTGGAGAGCTTGAGGATCTGCCGGTTGATGATAATAGCGTGGATGTGGTCATCTCCAACTGTGTCATCAACCTGGTGCCCGACAAGAAGAAGGCTTTCGAGGAGGCCTTCCGGGTGCTGAGGCCCGGCGGCAGGTTGATGGTCTCAGATCTCGTCCAGCTCCAGGAGCTGCCTGATAATATAAAAAAATCGATGGAATGCTATGTGGCCTGCATCTCAGGAGCTGCCATGAAGGACGCCTATCTGGATGCGATAAGATCTGCAGGCTTTGATGAAGTGGCAGTAATTGAGGAGTTCCCCTTCTCTCCGGACTTGTTTGTCAGTGACCACACAGATCAGGGAACAGATCGGAGTCAGAGAATAAGCGCTGAGGAAATCAACGGATTTGCAGATTCCATATCCAGCATAAAGGTGAGGGCCATCAAGCCGCTATGATGGTGGGACCAGGCCCCGGATATGGGATTAGGGGCCCGATTCCCCAATATTTATTCTGCAGACAATTTTGAGCGCGACCGGGATCCATTCTCATCCAGAGGCTCGCCTGTTTTGCATGCCACAACCATGATCTCCATCTCATCCAGGTCGACGGGCCTTCTCCCCCAGTTCCCTGCAGTCCCGCCCCATATGTGCATCACAGACATTCCTGCCAGGCGGAAGAGCAGAACGATCTCCGTTGGCACGAATGCCTTCTCTCGAACGGCAACTGCAGGCAGACCATCTCGGGGCGGGCATTCCGAAGACTCAACCAGTGTCAGAGGATCGAATCGTCCCTCCTCAACGTCCTTATTCGTGTTCCTGCGAATCGATGCCAGTGCGTTGAGAACGGTGAATACTGCCTTTGCCTGCGGCTTCAGGCTGCGGGAGATATTGCACAGGATGGACAGAGGCTGGCCAATAGGATCATCGCCCTTGCCCAGAAGCCCAAAAGCTCCCTCGCACAGGCAAATGGCACCATCGTAGCTATCCTGCAGCTGAAACCGGGCAGCATCAGAACGAACCCATTGCACATTCACTTCCTTGATCCTGGCAGCGTCCGCAGCCCTGGCAAGCATCTCTGCGGACAGATCAAGCCCCGTGACAGCATAGCCCCTCCTGGCCAGCTCAATGGAGTGACGTCCTGTCCCGCATCCAATATCAAGAATCAAGCCGCCCTTTCTTACAGCCAGCTCCTCTGCAAGGAAATCGACCTCCTGAATCGTATTTTTTGTGAATACGTTTTCTTCATAGATCGGTGCATGAGCATCGAAGAACTCTTCCCATACGCTTTTCTCTGTCATCAACAATATCCCTCTCTCGGATGGGATATGGCTTTTTCCCCCCTGCTGGATTATGAGCCCTAGGGACCAATAACTTGAAAAGGAAAATAGTATGGAAGAACTCACCTATGCTGATGGGAATTCCCATAGGCATAGTCCTTTCCATCCTCTGCGACATTCTCAAAATAAATAAGATATCCTCCCACTCTTACCAATTATGAAACGACGGCACCGTAGAGCATTCCCACCAGTGTGGATATTATAACCACCAGGCTGATGTAGACACTGGCCTTTTTCGCCCCGATAATCCTCCAGATCACTATCATACTGGGCAAGCTCAGGGATGGACCGGCAAGCAGGAGGGAGAGAGCAGGACCTGCAGCCGTAACTCCCGTGCTGTAGCCGAAGAGAGTGCCGACGATGGGGACCTCAAGCAATGTAGGCATATAGAGCACTGAGCCTATCACTGAGGCCAGAAAGCAGGCCAGAAAGCTGCTGGTGCCGAAGATGCTCCTGACCCATTCAACGGGCAGGAAGTAGCCGATTACCCCGGTTACAAATGTGCCTGCTACCAAGAGAGGAAAGATCTTCTTGGTCAGCCACCAGGTCTCTTCCAGGAAGGCACTCTGCTCCTCTGGCTGGTAGTATCGATACATCAGCAAAGCAGCCACTGCGATCAGCGCTACTACTATTATCGCCTTGGGCAGGAGCTCTAGGGCACCGGAGGTGGCAGTAAGCAGTATGGCCACCAGAATGGCCATGAATATTCCGGTGATATAATTTGGCCGACTCATCTGATCAGGCTCCGGATCGGAAGGGAAAGAAGATGGATTTGTACCGGTTTTGCACCCTGGATCGTGTCTTTGGAATATGGCCGCCATGATCAGGCCTATGAACACGGCCATGACCACTGCGGCCATCGCTCGGGCCACGCCCAGCTCCAGGCCCAGGACACGGGCGGTGAGGATGATGGCCATCAGGTTTATGGCCGGTCCGGAGAAGAGGAAGGCTGTTGCCGGCCCGATGCCTGCCCCTCTCTTTTCGATTCCTGCGAACATGGGCAGGATGGTGCAGCTGCACACTGCCAGTATTGTCCCCGAGGTGGAAGCCACGCTGTAGCAGAGCCATTTGGGGGCGTCAGCACCAAAATATTTAAGCACAGTCTCCTTGTTCAGGAGAGCTGCTATCGCACCGGCGATGAAGAATGCCGGCACCAGACAGGTCAAGACGTGCGCCGACAGGTATTCTAGCAGCGTTGCCAGCCCGGCCTGCAAGGCTGCCATGATGGTGTAAGTTACCGTGAAATCATCTCCCTTATTCAATCAGACACTCTTACCCGATGAGGAATTTTAAATGCGTGAATATGGTGGATTGAGGATAAGGATATTCCCATATATACATATCGCCATAAGACGATATTAAGCTAATGACAATCTTATCGATCACTATTGGATCTTCCGGAAGAATATCTCTGATTTTTCCCCCTTCTGTACTATTCGATAGCCCTCGTAGCCCCTATGGATGAGAGTCCTCTGGCGTTCGATGTTCAGGCAATTGAGTGCGGTTTCATCCAAGGTGGCGGCCTTCCCCGCACCGGTCAGCGGCCAGTTAATATTCTTGTAGAGTATGTATCTCCACCATCCGGCGAACTTGGGATTCAGTGCCCGGACTGTGAATCCGCAGGAGAGAAGGTTACTGAGGCTTACCGGATTTTTCGGGGATACAGTGCAGCAGATGTGCTCATACCCCGAGCTTTCTAGCACCTGCAGGTGAGCTGCGGCCAGCTCCCGCTGCAGGCCATAGCCCCGGAAATGAGGGTGGACGGCGATGGCCTGTAGGTGGGCGATTTTTTTCAGATCCTCATCCCCGAGCTTAAGATCTCTGCCCAGATTATCTTTTCCCATCCCTGGATAGCGGATTATGCTGTAGGCAGCAAGCTTTTCATCTGCCAGCACCCCCAGCACGGAGAGGTCCGTCTGGAATATCCGGCGCAGGTACTCCATATCATGGGGCATGAATATCTCGATCTGGGGGAGGGTGCTGACCACCAGAGACTGCAGGGCGGCAAGGTCGGGGAGGGAGCTTTTGCCAAGAAACCTCATCTCCAGGCTCATGCCCCGTATTACGAAACTGCGGGGA
>JAXDAR010000158.1:0-16233 GCA_034679645.1 Methanothrix sp.
ACACTTTCTAAAAATTTTTAGATACAATTGATCAACCCCTTGATTTCCAGTGGAAAACAAGAAACATTGAGACTGCGCCCCCTATGACAGATGCCCCTTTATGTTCAGAGAGAGATCGAGCAATATGCTCACAATAACCGGAGCACACTCAGCAATCCTTCTGCGCAGTCCAGGAGCTTCTTGAGCCGATCCAGATCCCCCTCCGACCTTATCGCTCCAGAGATCTCATCTAACCGCGCGATCAATGATGCGCGCAGCCTTGCTTTGGCCTCCTCGACATCGCTCTCTCTTTTCTCCCCAATAAATGAAGCTACACCTTCAGGCTTCAGATATTCGCCATTCTCTGCCTCTGCTGCTGCAAGCCGCTCGCGCTGAGGATTTGGCTTATCTGGCATTGAAAGACCGGATTGCCCTCCTCCGGCCACACTGAACCGGTCTTCATCTGCCTTCTCAGGAAATGAGCAGACAGGGCAGACTATCTCTCCCTGACAGCGAAATAGTGGCGCCCCGCAGTCATGATGAGTAGCCAGCATGGTGGCACCCCTCTCAAGAAGCCTGGTTATTTTACTGAGAATTTCATCCTCGTCCATTGGTCATCACCTGCATTGCCACATACGTTTAAATACAACGATATATCATCCTTGAGTTGTAGTCAGATAAACATCATAACCTTTTTCCCATAGATATGGGTGGTGGTCCTATGACAGCAGAAAATGTCCTTAAGCAATGTGTTGAGGTATTAGAGCGTATCATGAGCGATGATGCCGTCCCGAGGAATATCCGCCGCTCAGCTGAGAGCGTAAAAACCATCCTCATGGACGAGAGTGTGAGTGAAGCAATAAAAGCAGCATCTGCCATTTCCATACTTGATGAGATAAGCAATGACCCCAATATTCCCCTGCACACCAGAACTCTGATCTGGAATGTCGCCAGCCAGCTTGAGACCATACCCGTCGCCTGAATAACTTTTTTGGCAGAAATCCAGATAGCACTCGATATCTCCTGAGAGGGACCGTATGGTTTCCACTGGAACCTCAGTCTCTCTAGGGGCTTCGTTCCCGATGGCTCGATGAACCAGATATGATGATATGATCAGGCCTGTTTGCTTTTCAGCTCACAAGCTCCAGGTCGGTTTGCTTTTCGGCTCATAAGCTCCAGGCCTGTTTGCTTTTCAGTTCACAGGCTCAAGGTTTATTTGCTTGCATACAGTACCGCTTCAGATCGTTTTATGCCAGGACATTTTTGAAAGAAAATTTAATAAGTATCGCGAATCTGGCTTTCGATATCAATCGATATTAAATGCAAATTATGTTATCTTTTAGGTAGCTCTGATAACAGAAGATGGATGAAAAAGTTTAGCTTTCCGCATGAATTGATGTTATGCCTTTTTCTTCTCAGAGGGGAAAACTTAAATATCAGAAAAAAGAAAGTTACAAACGGCTAGTTTTATTTCAATATCTATCATAAGCCCAAATGATAATTTTATTTCTTCTCCAGAGGAAATCATGGGGTAGGAGGGCAAATTTCCACCGGAAATGAGGGGGTGTGAACCATAACTCTTAATATCCTCCAGGATGATTTAAAAAATGTTCAAGGGGAATTATCTTGGTACCTACATCCAGAGGTCTATTTGCTGATTTGTTGGCGCAAGGGGGAATATTTCAATCCAGAGATGTCCTGCGCCCTACCTACACACCAACTGAACTGCCCCATAGAGAGGAGCAGATAAATAACCTGGCATCGGTTCTGGTTCCAGCTCTCAGAGGAGAGACTCCTTCTAATGTCCTGATCTACGGAAAAACCGGCACCGGAAAGACGGCTGTAGCCAAATACGTGGGAAAAGAGCTGGAAGAGGCAGGCTTTGGAGATATGAGGTGCGCTGTGATCTACATCAACTGCGAGGTGGTTGATACTCAATACAGGATCCTAGCCCACCTGGCAAGGCACTTCGACAAGGACATCCCCATGACCGGCTGGCCCACAGATCAAGTCTATGCAGAATTCAGAAATGCTCTGGATGAAGAGAAGCAGGTAGTGGTGATAATGCTTGATGAAGTGGATAAACTGGTGCGAAAAGGGGACGACGTTCTTTACAACCTATCGCGGGTGAACTCCGATCTTCTCCGCTCCCGAGTGAGCATCATCGGCATATCCAATGACCTCAAGTTCACCGAATTCCTGGATCCCAGAGTGAAGAGCTCTCTGGGCGAGGATGAGATCATCTTCCCTCCCTATGATGCTGAGCAGATCAGGGAGATCCTGGAACAGAGGGCAAGGGTAGCGTTCTGTTCCGGCACTCTGCAGGAGAGCGTGATACCCCTTTGCGCAGCATTCGCCGCCCAGGAGCACGGGGATGCCCGCCGGGCCCTTGACCTTTTGCGCATATCCGGAGAGCTGGCAGAAAGGGCTCGATCGGCAGTGGTAACAGAGGCTCACGTCCGCCAGGCCAGGGAAAAGATCGAGCAGGATAGAGTGGAAGAAGTGATAAAGACCCTGCCCACCCAATCCAAGCTGGTGCTATATGGCATCATACTTCTGGAGGAGCAGGGAACGAGAAACATCACCACCAGCGCGGTCTACAGCATGTATAAGCAGCTCTGTCCTCTGGTTGAGACCGATTTTCTCACCCATCGCCGCATTACTGATCTCATCGCTGAACTGGATATGCTGGGCATACTTCATACCATAGTCATCAGCAAGGGGAGATACGGTCGCACCAAGGAGATCACTCTCAGCGTCTACTCGGGAAAGCTCAAAGCCATATTGCAGCAGGACTACCGGCTGAAGGTTCTGACCAATGTCAGTGTGCCTCAGCAGGCCCGTCTCGGCCTTTGATATTTTTTATATTCTATATAATTTTTATATGCCAATCCCGATGAAATGAAGAGCTAACAGGAGCACTGCGCCCACTGCTCCGCCGATTCCGCAGATCAATATAACCAGCCAGCTGTAGCCTATATCCGGGCTGATGAACTGGTTCGCCAGGAAGAGAATAAAAAGTCCGGCGACAGCATTTATGATAAAGTTCTTCAGAGATCTCAGCAATAGAAAGCCCCCGAATATCAAAACGAGGACCAGCAAGAGAATTCCAACTTCGATCATAACTGATAATAGGCGGGCCAGCTATTAAAGACCTCTTAAACCTCTCGTGGATCAGCTCTTAAAAGGCTCCATCTCGCTGGCCAGGCGGTGCAGCTCTTTTGTGTCCAGGGACAATGGATCGATATGTACCAGCATTATCGCATTCTTTAGGGCGATCTCATCCCTTTGTGATTGGATAAAACGGAGTACGGTCTCATAGTTGCTCTGGGTGATGAGGTAGCCCATGCCTTCCAGCAGAATAACGGGATAATTTGCCCGGTCAAGAAAATCAAAAATAATGCTGCTCAGTCGGGGGAAGTTCGTCGGATCAACCGTCTTGAATCCGGGCTCACTCTTCTGGGTAAGCCATATGACCGTCTCTGGAGGTATACTGTATCGTTCGAAGAGGATCTCAGGATTGTAGCGGCTCAGGCATAGTCCTTCCATGCCGTGGGCTACCAGCTCACTAAAGACCTCAAGGCTCCTTTTGGGCTTCTCCTCATCGATTATATATGTGGTACCCGGAATCAGCGAAACCTCATAAGGACTTCTTCCATAGCTCTTCATAATCTCAGCCAATGCGACTGTGATTTCAAAGGTTGGATCATAGTTCCTGATGATCCTGTCCAGCCTGCGCAGAGAGAGAAAGAAGCCATGCCTGGTCAACACCAGGTCCGGCCTGATATTCAGGGTGGATACAGAGGCCAGGGCATCACGCATATCAGGCTCACAGGCCGGGCCCGGCTCGTCGGGCAGGTCATTTCTGGAGGGTAGCTCAAAGAAGCCTCCTGCTGCTATCAGCTCATTGGCCTTCATCACTGCTTCTCTTCTCGCCCCTTCGCTCAATGAGGACAGCATGACCTCGGAGAAGAGGCGGAAGAGGTATCCAGAGAGTGGACCGAAGATGAAGATGAGCTCTTTTGCCTCATTGATGCTGGATTTCAGCTCTATGTGCACGAACTGCTGTCTCTCTGCCAGTATAAGGTGGGTTCTTCTGCCCAACATCTCCATCTGATAGACAAAATCCAGTATCTCCCTCTCCGGCAATCTGCCCCTGTTCGCCTCGATCAACTGTTCTATGCTGTCGATGAGCACGATGCTGTTTTTGCTGGAGTCGACGAAGGATTTTATGGTCACGAAAAGGAGGGGCAGATTTCGGGGGGAGATGTATCGATCGCTTCCCTTTTCATCGGAGAGCTTTATGATGGGCGTCTCCTTGAATCCCCACTTCAGCCTTACCTCCTCCGGTGAGAGGTGGGTGATACACAATCCCTCCACCCCGTGAGTTATCTGGTCGGTGAAGACCTCATAAGCGATTTCGGGCACGATGTAAATCCTTCCCCTGGATAGCTCATAGCTGGGCCGGGTCTCTTTGGTCTCTTCCACTACCGGCTTTACCGGCACCTGGTCTTCCACAATCATCCTGGTGGCGGAGGGGCCCAATGAACCGGTGAGCGTCTTTTCGAACTGATCCCATAGCTCCCGAAGCTGCACTGCACTCACCATCTCCCTGCTTACTCCCAGTTCCTGCAGATACAGTTCGACCTGCTTCTTCGCTCTCTCTTCCCCTATGTATTTGGCCAGGGTTGTCTCCAGTTCGTCAATAGTGCCGTAAAAGGGGCTTTCAGGTATCGTGGTGGATTCCTGTTCCTCTTTTATCGCTTCTTTTCCCCCGTCTAAGAAAGATTTGGCGATTCCCTCCTCTTCCGGGCTGGATCTGGTGAGGAGGGATACCAGAATGTAAAGGCTGCTGTTGACCAGCAGCGTCCAGAAGACGGAGTTGCTCCAGGGGTCCAGTCCCAGGAGGAAAAGATCGGTGGGCTTGAGAAATGCCAGGCCAAAGGCTCCGTCCCTGATCAGGCTGGAGAGAATGCTGTCCTCTCCGCTGATGGTGGGGATGAGGGCAGTATAGGACCAGAGCAGAAATCCTGAGATCAGCCCGGCCATCGCTCCTTTCCTGTTCCCTCTCCTCCAGTAAAGCCCCCCCAGGGCAGCCGGAGCCAGCTGGCTGGCGGCAAGGAATGAGACAATGCCGATATCTGCCAGGATCTGATAGGCAGCCACCTGGGAGTAGAGATACCCCAGCATGACCACCAGAAATATGTTCAGCCTTCGGGTGTTGAGCAGTGCATTGGCCAGGCTTTTTTGCTTTTTAATGCGACGCAGGATATAAGGCAGTTCCAGGTCATTCAAGAGCATGGTCCCTACTGCTACGGATTCTACCAGGATCATGGCGGTAGCAGCCGATGTTCCTCCAATAAAGACCAGCATGGATAGAAGGTTTTGATTCTGTTCATAGGGTATGGTCAGGATGAAGTTATCCTTCAGCCCGGGGGTGTTGAGGAGCAATCCTCCCCAGGCGATGGCGGGAACGAAAAGGTTGATCAGCAGGAGATAGAGGGGGAAGAGCCACATCGCCTTTTTAAGATGCTCTTCCTTTGAGTTCTCCACCACCATCACATGGAACTGCCTGGGCAAGAACAGGATGGCGAAAAAGGAGATAAGGGTGAGAGAGAACCATAGGGGATATTCCACATCCACCAGGTTGGCATACTCCGGATTAAGGCGGACCTGCTCCGCCATCTGGCTGAAGATATTCCCATATCCAGCGAAGATGCCGTAAGCAACGAAGAGCCCTATCAACAGAAATGCCACCAGCTTTACCAGAGACTCGAAGGCCACCACAGCGATCAGTCCTTCATGCCGTTCCATAGGATCGAGCTGGCGGGCGCCGAAGATCACGGCGAATATTCCCAGAAGTAGGGCTACCACCAGAGTGCTCTCCCAGGAGAAGCTGAGGAGGGTATGAGATCCGGCCAGGGTCTCCAGGGAGGTGGAGATGGCGATCAGCTGCAGGGCAACATAGGGTGTCACCATGATCAGGCTCAGGAGAGCGACCACCGCGCCGATGGCATAGCTTCTACCGTAGCGAAAGCTCAGGAAATCGCTGATCGATGTGAGACGGTGCTCCTTTGAGACACGAATCATCTTTCTGATAATCACCCAGCCCAGGGTCATGGCCAGAATCGGCCCCAGGTAGATGGGCAAGAACTCCAGGCCGGTAGATGCTGCCCTGCCGATGGAGCCGTAAAAGGTCCAGGCGGATACATAGACGGAAAGGGAGAGGGCATAAACATAGGGATTGCTCACGATGCTCTTTCCCTCCAGCTTTCTTTTATCTGAAAACCGGGCGATGGCAAAGAGGAAGAGCAGATAAAAGACCATGACCACCAGAGCGGTATTCTGCCCTATCAATCTGCATTCCCCCGGTCAAATAAGTAAAGCAGAAGGATTATCATCAGCCAGATGGCTGCTACGTGAATCAATATTGCAGGGATGCCAAGCAGAATTAAGCCATCGGCTAAAGAGAGCAGGGGCCAGTTGAGCAGCACCCATCCCAGGATGAAGAGGAAGATCCAGAAATCCTTCTGACTGAACAGATCGTTGATCGAGGCCATGGCTACAATCCCGGATAGACTATAATTCCCTTAGCAGATATATCTACTGCATGATCTATCAGACTGCTTTTATATCAGGAATTCCTTCTCGCAGCTGTGAGATGAATTGATCCTCAGAACTCATTATTCAGGCCAGATATCTGCGGAACTGGATGGCAAAGAGGTAACGCTGGCGGGCTTCGCCCATGAGATAAGGGATCTGGGTGGGATAGCTTTCCTGGTGCTCAGGGATAGAGAGGGGATGGCCCAGATAACCCTGGTCAAGAAGCTTCTGGGAAAGGATGTTTTCAAGATGGCACGCTCAATAAGTCGAGAGAGCGTGGTCATGGTCCGGGGAAATGTAAAAGCGGAGGCCAAAGCGCCCCGTGGTTATGAGATCCTTCCCACGGAGATCCAGGTTTTGAGCTCAGCCCAGGTTCCCCTGCCCCTGGATCCCACAGAGAAGGTGGAGTGCGAACTGGACACCCGCCTTGATTCCAGGTTCATGGACATCCGCCGGCCTTGCGTCCTGGCCGCCTTCGAGATCGAGAGTGCGGTCCTGCATAGCCTTCGCGATTACTTTTACCTGACGGGGACAACTGAGGTCTTCACCCCAAAGATCGTGGCGGCAGCCACAGAGGGCGGCACTGATCTATTCCCCATCAGCTACTTTGAGAAGGAGGCCTTCTTAAACCAGAGCCCTCAGCTCTATAAACAGATGCTGATGGCCGCGGGGATGGACCGGGTCTATGAGATCGGTCCCATCTTTCGGGCGGAGGAGCATGATACCAGGCGTCATCTGAATGAGGCCATCTCCATCGACCTTGAGGTCAGCTTTGCCGATGATAAAGATGTGATGGAGATACTGGAGAAGGCAGTGGCCGGGGCTTATCGCTATGTGGCAGAGAACTGTTCCCGCCAGCTTGCCGTCCTCGGCCTGGAACTGGAGGTGCCCCGGCTTCCTTTCAAGAGGATCACCTATACCGAGGCTCTGGATCTGGCGGGAGAGAAGGCAGGAGCCAGGATGCAATGGGGCGATGATCTTGATACTGAGACGGAGAGATTCCTGGGAGAGAGCATTGGAGAGCATTACTTCCTGATCGACTGGCCCTCTTCTATCAAGCCCTATTACACTCTGCCCTATGAGGACAGATCGGAGGTCTGTCGGGGATTCGATCTCATGCATCCCCGGATGGAGCTGGCCAGCGGGGCGCAGAGGGTGCACGACTATGACCTGCTGGTGGAGAGGATAAAAGAGAAGGGGCTGGACCCGGATGGGTTTGAGTTCTATCTTAAGGCATTTCGCTATGGAATGCCGCCTCACTCCGGCTGGGGACTGGGACTATCCCGGCTGGTGATGACCATGCTGAAGCTGGAGAACATTCGCGATGCAGTGATATTCCCCAGGGATAGAAGGCGCCTGGTGCCTTAGGCAGGGACGGGGGATAGATGGAACAGGTCTTATTCTGCTCCATCTATCCCCCAGCCCTCCAGGCTGGAACTGTATTGAAAGTGGTTTGTGCAGACCTCAATTAGGGCCTGCGCTCCCGATTTTGTCTCTTCGAAAGTCTCTAGACCTCATCCAGTTTCTCAATGCCCATCTTCTTCACCTTCGGTTTCCAGATCTTGTCCGGCATCCAGGCGGGCGCTCCTTCGGGCTTGTCTACCTGTACTCTCTCTCCGGTGAAGACGTGCACCTTCTTGGTGCCCCGTTCTCGCAGCTTGATCTCGGTATATCCGCGGTTGGCGGCTTTCAGTGCCGCTTGCCTGGGCGATTTTCCGGTAAAGACTCCGATCTCATTTCCCTGGGCGTCTCTCAGGGCGAAATTTCTCATCTCAGCCAAACTAATCCCTCCTTGTGGTTATGATATGCCTCTCTGATTCGGTATATTAATTTAATCCAAAAGTATACCGGATTTGCCGTCAAGGACACCGCATCTGGCGGCCAGATCCGCTTCGCTAAATCCCTGCAGTGATCGGCAATTCCGATAATATTCAAAAAAAACATTGGCGAATAGAAGTATGAATGGGGCAATTCATACTCCTATTAAGCGCTTTATGTCTAACCTGTTGTCTCAGTCCCTTTCGGCTGGCCCGTCGCCAGGCTGCCGATCAAATATGCTGCCGTACCGCAGATCAGGCCTACAAATATGGGGTGAATGAGGGGGTAGCCCCAGAAGTACCAGACCACCACGGAAAGGAAGGAGGAGAGCAGGCTGGCAATGAAACCGGTCTCAGTTCCCCGCTGCCAGAAGATGCCAAAGAAGAGCGGCACCAGGACGCAGCAGGCGATGACCCCCATACTGACCGCCACCAGGGGCACGATCTGCTGGGGGACATTGATTGCCGATAGGGCGGCGATGATCAATATCACAATCCCGATCATGCGGGTGAGAAAGAGGACCTTCCGATCGGTCATTCCTGGATTCAGGTAGCGGAGTATATCCGCGGTCAGGGAGGTGGCAGTGACCAGAACAATGGCGCTCATGGTGGACATGGCTGCGGATATCGCTGCCAGGAGAATTATGCCATCAAAGCCCGCCGGAAGGACCAGGGCGGCGATGAATGGCACCAGGCCGTCGGGATTCTTGAGGAATGGGGCAATCTGCTCCGCATTCAAAGCTCCATAGGCCAGGATTCCTAAAGAGAATATGCATACTGAATAGATGGCAATGGATACTGGTCCGTAAATGCCGGCGAAACGGACTACCCTCCTGTCCCGGGCGGAGAATATCATAATCAGCAGATCGGGAAGGGCGAGGAGTCCCAGGCTGATGGAGAAGGCCTGCCCCAATGTCTGTTGCCAGGGGATGTTCAGTCCATTCATGCTAAGCACATTGGCAGGAATGCTATTCCAGATATCCAGGCCTCCGCCAGCGGAGAGAAGGCCGCCGTAGAGGAAGACTGCTCCGATCAACATGAGCAAGCCCTGGATGAATCCGATCCAGATTATCGCCGGCAGACCGCCGATGGAGTAGTAAATGGCTACTATGCCCACGGCGATCAGCAGACCTTCCACGTAGCTGACCCCTATCATTCCTGAAAGCAGGGTGGCGCATCCTTTGAAGATCGGCACCAGGTAGACGGTATACAGAATGAGCATGATAACGGCCAGAATGACCTTTCCCAGAGGGGAGTTGTACCTCTTCTCCAGCAGTTGGGGAACCGTTTTGGCATCATATTGCTTGGCCATGGCCCAGATCCTCCCTGCCATGATCCAGGCGATGCAGGCGAATCCGACATGAAATAGAGAGCAGAAGACCACCCAGGGCATGCCGGCGGCCAGGCCGTAGCCTCCTCCTCCCAGGAAGGAGGCAGCGCTGAAGTAGGCGGCGGTATAGGCTATGCCGATGACGGCAGGATAGGCGATGTTGCGGTCGGAGAGAACAAAGCCCGAAAATGTCCCCTGCCGCAGCTTGAGCGACAGCAGGATTATCGCCAGAATATAGGCCAATAGCAGAATTTGATTAATCATGGTATCTCCTCATGAGTATAAATATAGTTATGGAAATCATGGCTACAAGAGAGATCAGCAGCGCAAAGTAGGGGGCAGGCATGCTCATATTTGCCCGCTCCGTGATAGTCCAGAACAGAACAGATAAATTGGCTGTTCTGTGTTGCTCTTTATTGAATTCATGTCTGTATCCTTCTCTGGATTTGTGCAATGGTGTACGTTTTCGATCGCTCCCTTGCTGCTTTGGCTTAAAAATCTTTCTTCTGCCTCCCCATCGGAAGATAGAAGTAGTAGCAGGGCACAAGTATAACAATCAATAGGGTGAGATTATATGGAGCCTCGAATTCTCAAGGTGGGCGAGAAGGTCACAGGCAGGTACAGCGGCATGGAGCTGGGAGATAGCAGGAAATTCTTCCGGGTGAAGCTGGGGGAGGAGGAGTTTTATCTGCCCAAAGATGTGGGCAATTCTCTTCTCAAGAGCCACCAGATGGGCAATCAGCTCTTTACCATCCAGAGGCAGTTGGATGTGTATGAGATAAAGCCCCTCATAAGTACACTGCAATAGGTGGGATTGGGCCTTTTAGCCCAGGAACCTTTTTCTTTGGCTCTTCGCTGTTTCGGGCAAAGCCGGGGGCACTATTTCTCTCTCGGCCGAGAAAAAACAGTGAGAGCGGGAAGAATGGCCGAATCAGTCCACGCACGTCATAAGGCAAATCCCATATTCATCGCAGACCAGCTCAGAGCATCCCCTCTCTATATCCTCTTCCCAGGGGGGCTTATTCAGCCATGAATCCCATTCTTCATCCGGATCAAATGGTATCTCCGGATCTTCATCGTCGACATCGCCTCCGGGGTATCTCTCCAGTCCCTCATTTATCGCTGGAGGAATAGAGCGTTTGGAGAAGTCCTCCTCGGTCATGGATTTTTCTGCTGAATAAGATTCTATGGCATTCTTGAGATAGTCGTGCTTTATGTCCTCCAGGGCCAGTCTGAGGTTCAGTCCGACAGTAGCTTTTGCGGGTTTGGAAAACCAGTTAAAAAGGTTCATGTCTATTTTCAGATAGCTCTCGTCTGTGCCATTTAAGCTTGAATTGTTGATTGATTTGTTTATGCTTGTATTATCGAGAGATGAGGTATTCATGGGAGAGCCGATCAAGGTCAATAACATGAATATGATGATGATTTTCAGCATATAGCCTACTCGCCTCTGTATTTATAAAACCTATTGATAATCTCCGATCCTTAATTAAAATAAGGAACTTAACAGCATGGGTAGCTCGTGGTTCCCCACTTCATATCCGGTCGATCCATTGAGGTTGAAAGCTCTTTACCGGCTGGGCGAGATGGTTTCAGAAGACCACAAAGCCGATATATATCCTGATCCAGAGCGCCTAATCGAAAGGCGAATGGAAATGCTTGTTGGAATAGATGTCGGCGGGACCACCACTGATGCTGTCCTGGTGGATGGTAGCCGGGTGGAGAAGACGGCCTATGTGCCTACAGATCACAATGATCTGCTGAGATGCCTGCTTGGGGCTCTGGATGAGCTGGTCAGGGGAGTGGACCTTGACAAGATCGAAAGGGTGGTTTTAAGCACCACTCTGATCACCAATATGATTGCCGAGAAGAAGACCGACCCCGTGGCCCTGGTGCTGATCCCCGGGCCCGGGACCAATCCTGGGGACTACAACCTGGGCCAGGCCATCATCCTGGATGGGGCGATGGATTTTCGGGGCAAAGAGATCGACCGGCTGAATGAGCCCCAGATAAAAGAGGCTGCCGCCAGGATAAAAGAGAGTGGAGCATCACGGGTGGCGGTGGTGGGAAAGTTCTGTCAGAGAAATCCGGCTCATGAGGAGAAGGTGTCCGGGATCCTGGCCCGGACCCTGCCTAATTCTAAGATCGAGCTGGGTCACCGGGTATCCGGCCACCTCAACTTCCCCCGCCGGGCGGCCACGACGAAACTCACCTTAGCCACCAAAGAGAGCTATGGAAAGTTTGCCGCTTCCGTGGTCCGGGCTCTGGAGGAAAGGAGGATCTCGGCTCCCGTATATATCCTGAAGGCGGACGGCGGGACCCTGCCCCTGGAGGGATCGCTCCAGATGCCGGTGGAGACCATATTCTCCGGTCCGGCGGCCAGCATCATGGGGGTCATGGCCCTCACCCCACCGGCCCAGACCTCGGTGGTGGTGGACATCGGCGGCACAACCACCGACCTGGCTCTCATCCTCTCCGGTCGGCCTCTTCTCTCCTCCAAAGGGGCGAGGGTGGATTCGATGCTGACGCACGTGCGTGCCTTTGCCGTAAAGTCCGTAGCCATAGGGGGAGACAGCGCAGTGGATGTCAACGACGGCTGCCTGACAGTAGGCCCGGAGAGAAGAGGCTCTCCCCTGTGCCTGGGAGGCAGTGGCCCCACTCCTACCGATGCTCTGCGCGTCCTGGGAAGGTCGAGCGTGGGCGACCTGGAGCGAGCCAGGCGGGCAATGGCCGAGGTGGCAGGGAAGATGAACTGCTCTGTGGAGAAGGCAGCGGCAATGATAGTCGATTCTGTGGTGGATAAGATCGCCTCCCAGATCAATGAGATGTTTCGGGAGTGGGAACAGGAGCCTGCTTACCGTATCTGGGAGATCATGAAAAAGGAGAAGCTTCAGGCGCAGAATGTGGTCGGCGTGGGGGGAGGTTCAGGGGCTCTGGTGCCGCTTGTCGCCTCCCGGCTTGGCGTGGCCTCGATTGTGCCTGAGCATGCCGCCGTGGCCAATGCCATAGGCGCTGCCGTTGCCCGGCCGACCATCACCCTCAACCTTCATATCGATACCGAGAAGGGGGAGTATGTGACCGCAGAGGATGGGATTACGGGAAAGGTGAATGAAAGGCAGATGTCGCTCTCTCAGGGGGAGCAGCTGGCAGGAAGGCTCCTGGCAGAGAGGGCCGGCCGGCTGGGGATCGGGGAGTATGCCGCCGAGGCCCAGATCACTCATAGCGAGGTATTCAATATGATTCGGGGCTGGTCGACGGTGGGAAAGCTGCTCGACGTGCGGATGGAGATTCCTGCCGGACTGCTATCCTCCTGGAGGTGCTCGTAGATGGCCTCTGCAGCAAGATCGGGAAAGACCGGCCTGATATTCTTCCCTGCCTTTGACTGGGCCATCTCCCCCACCCACCCGGAAAGGGAGGAGAGGCTGCTTTACACCCGGGACCAGATATTCGAGGAGGGGCTGATGGACCTTCCCCAGATCGAGGAGTACAAGCCCCGGCTGGCGGAGAACAAGGACATCGCTCGCACCCATTTCTGCGTGCCGGATGTGGAGAGTCAGGTGACCGAGGCCCATCTCATCGCCGCCGGAAGCACCCTCACTCTGGCCGATGCCTTGGAGAGGGGTGAGATCAGAAACGGCTTCGCCCTGGTGCGCCCGCCCGGCCACCACAGCATGCGGGTGGTGCATGGCAACCGGGGATACTGCAATATCAACAACCTGGCCATACTGGTGGAGTACTTGAGGACCCGGTACGGCCACAAGAGGCTGGCGGTGATCGATACCGATGTGCATCACGGCGACGGCACCCAGGAGATCTTCTGGCATGACCCGGATGTGCTATGCATATCCTTCCACCAGGACGGTCATACCCTCTATCCGGGGTCCGGTTTCACGAATGAGATGGGCGGGCCGCAGGCCCTGGCGCGCACCCTCAATGTTCCCCTCCCTCCGGGCACCACCGATGAGGGGATCCATTATGTCCTGGACAATCTGATCCTGCCCGTGCTGAAGGATTTCCAGCCCGACCTGATCCTCAACTCCGCCGGCCAGGACAATCACTACACCGATCCTCTGGCCAATATGCGCTTCTCAGCCAATGGCTACGCCCGGCTCAATGAAAAGCTTTCTCCGGATATCTGTGTCCTGGAGGGAGGATATGCAGTGGAGACCGCCCTGCCCTATGTGAACACCGGCATCATCCAGGCCATGGCCGGCCTTGACTACTCCCATGTGCGGGAGCCGGATTATGTGCCCGGCAGCTTTGTGCAGACTGACGCCATGTGGCGGGAGATCAAAAAGACAGTGGAGCAGGTCAATAAAGCCTGGCAAGAGAGAGAGGAGATGGTCCAGATGGCGCGGGAGAGTTTGGGCGACTTTTACCGCCGGAAGAAGAGGATCTTCTACGATACGGACATGATCAATGAGAGCCAGGAGGAGACGGTCAGGCTCTGTCCGGACTGCCCGGGCTACATGACCATCTCCTCCTCCGCTCAGAGGGGATATGGCACCCTGAACAATGCCTTCTGCGTCTCCATTCCTCGCGGTGCCTGCTCGTCGTGCCGGGAGGATGCCAAAGAGGAATATGAGGAGCATCTGGAGGACCACAGGATTGGGTATGTCTATCTGCAGGATAAGGACCGGGACAAGTTCAAGTTCTGCAACATCATGACCCATACCCAGAAGGGGTACTGAAGGGCCTGGCATGAACGGATCGGGCCCTGTGCTGCCCTTTAATCCTGTTCTCTCCCTCTCTTTTCTTTCTTTATTTTTCGATGAAATCTCCGGGAGTCGGCTATGAGCGATAGAGCAAAGGATCTGGAGGAGGCAGCGGCATCCATCAAGCCCGAGTCTCTTGATATGGCCAGAAAGGCGGTGAGGGCGGTCTGCCAGGAGCAGATCTTCTGGCTGGGACTATTCCGTCGCCGCCTGAATGATGTGGAGCCGGAAAGCCTGAATAAGTTCGCCCGCGCTTTCTCTCTCACCATGCTCGGCCACCTGCCCACCCGACCGGAAAGCTGCCCTTTTTGCCTGCAGTACGGCAAGAGCAGAAGCTGCGAAGGATGCGGCTATGCCGCCACTCATGGCCGCTGCGATTCCGATCAGTCGGCATTCAGTCTGTTCATCGAGGCCTTCAGTGAGCTGGGCAGAGCCATTTATCAGGATACGGGAGGCCTGTGCTGCCATCCGGATGAGGCCCGGCAGATTCTTGACCGCTGTATCTCCTCCTCCTGTTCCCAGGCAGGGGAGATGATGGAGGATATCGCTACCCTCTCCGCTCGGGAACTGATGGAGAGGAAGGCCAGGTACCTCGAACAGATGATTGGTATTTTGCCGGTGGGGCTCTTCGGACCCGAGGTTACTGAGCGCTGGCGGCAGGTGAAAAGGGCGCTATTGGATTACTGGTAGACTGGAAAATATCGCTTTGATCTATTGTATTTTCTCACTCTTCAATTCAGGTGCTGCTTGAAGACCTCATCATAGAGCCTTTTGACGTTCTCTGCAGTCTTGGTCATCTCCGGGAAGCCCTGGTAGTTCATCGCCTCCTGAACGTCCTCGGGGAGGCGGAGCCTGTACTGGCTGCGGGAGAGGAACCATCCCTGGCGGGCATAGTAGCGGGAGAGGTACTCCTGCTCCGTCTGGCCGGGGGTGGGGATGAAGAGGCCATGCTTTTTGTCCAGCTCCGCCATCTCCATCATGGTGGTATAGCCGGACCTGCCGATGAGAAAGCGGGCCCGGTTCATCAGCTCCACCTTCTCCTCGGTGGATAGATATGAGTGAACTGTGGTCTGCTCATCCAACTTCTCGTGTCTCTCCTTCTGCGGGCTTCCTAAGAGCACAACCTTCTCCCCGGGGAGCTTTTGCACCTGGCGGAGGATGATCTCCTCCAGCTTGGTCCTCTGGGGCTCGGGCCCGGATACCATGATCAGATAGTCCAGGTCTAAATCCCGCTCCATCTTCCTGGTGCTGGTGAGTATCCCGGCGAAGTAGGCTCTCTTGTTGGTGGCATCCAGCCGGGAGCGGCTGAGCTTGCCGCTCAGGTTTGGCCGGCCCTCCCAGGGATAGATGTCCGGCACTATGACCCCGTCGAACTTGATATGAAAGAAGCTGTTGGCGGGAATGGTCAGCATCTCGAAGGGATAGAGGTACTGGGGAAGGCTGAAACGGAGCTGGTGGGTGATGAAGTAGCTGGGAGTCTGATGGGAGTAGACCCCCATACGGTTGTCGCTTATTATCAGGTCGAACTTATTCTCGGATAGGATCTGCTCCAGCCTCTTTCTCTCCCTGGCCAGGGCCCGCAGGAGGATCGGTATGCTGGCGGCGAACTTGGGCAGGAAGAAGCGGGTGGAGCTGTAGGGGGCAGGATAGTCCTTGAATGTTATGAAATTGCATTCCGGGCATTCCCTCTTCAGCAGGGTCAGAGCATTGCCGCTGCTGCCTATGGTGACCTCGTGACCTCTTCTGAGCAGCTCCTCGATGATGGGAATATCCCGGGTGGAGTGGCCCA
>JAXDAR010000159.1:0-33314 GCA_034679645.1 Methanothrix sp.
ATGACCCAGGAGGGAACCCTACGATTCTGATTGAATGCTTTGGCAAGCCTGATCTTCTTGCCCTTTAATTTCTTGGACAAATCTCTTCCTCCGAATTACTCTCGTGTGCGTATGATTGGAGGGGAAGATCCTGTCGACCTCCCTCTGGCCGTGCCTCTCATTTAGCGCATATCTCAGGCCCACCTCGAAGTCCGAGGCAGGATGCTTCTCGGAGAGTTCCTCCTCGAAGTCCAAATAGCGCGAGGCCATGGCCTTGATGGCCCTTCCACCCAGGCCCGCCAGGGGTCTTAAGTATTGCACATGCAACCGGTCTTCCAGGCTTCGGATGGCGCTGAAATCCATCTTTGGGGCGCGATCATCCCTTCTTGTTCCATCCGCCACAAATTCGCACTCTCTAGCTACTGTCTCTACTGCAATGGGATGAACATAATTGAGAGCATCATTGGGATAGCCAGTGGACTGCAATATATCCAGGGCTCTCTTCAGGACATCCTCGCTGTAGATCATTCTTCTCAGGGGATATCCCAGCTCTCCTGCTACATCTTCTGCTCTCATCCAGGAATCGTCATGGCCAAAGCTGAAGTTGATCAGCTCTATCTCCTCGAAGAATGGTTCGAGCAGAAGGGCTGCCAGGCTGCTATCTTTTCCGCCGGAGAACAGGACTCCAACCTTCATGTATCCACTGAATCCCAGATTTTCATCTTCTGGTTATATTGATATCTCTCTTCTTGGGCTGGGCCTGGGTGAGTATCGCCTTGAGCTGCTCGTCAGTGATCGCGCCTCTCAGCCTGCCGCTCTGTGCAAGCATGATGAGCTGGGCCTCGATCTGAGAGACGAACTCAGGCCTGGTCATGCGAATGGCGTTCAGCCTCTCGCGAGCCTCAGGGGTGAGGATAGTCCTCATTATGGCCGCCTTCTTGGCCTCCATCTCCTGCTGGGCCTGCTCTTGCTGAGCAGCAGCCATTTGCGAATCCGCCTGCTGCCTCTGGATCTGCTCCAGCCTCTTCCGTCTCAATTCTGCAAGCTCATCATCAGCCATTTGTTTGATTCCTCCTTATGCGGTCGATTCTGCGGCTGGTTCAGGTGCAGGCGCAATTGAAGCCTCTTTCTTGCCGGCCAGCCTGTGGGCTATGCCGTCCAGGAATGCCTGGCCCTCTGGGGTCATCTGCCGTCCCTTCTTCAGCTTCTTTACCAGGCCTGCCTTCTCCAGCTGCTGCAAGGATTCTCTTACCACTGAGCCGCTGCCCTTGGCAAAGGTTCCAGTGGCCACGCCCTTGCGTTTCTTTCCGCCGTAGAAGGTTCTAAGCCGGGATACTCCCACCGGCCCGTCGATATATATTCTGCGCAGAATGGATGCCGACCTCACGAACCACCAGTCTGGATTGGTGGGTGGCATCTCCCTATTCACCCCAGTCTTGGCAAATTCAGCCCAAACAGGTGCCTGGACCTTGCCCGCTGCCTTCAGCTCTTCCGCTGCGGCGGCTATCAAGTCATGGGGAGGTACGTCGTAAACAGTTGTCAATTTTTCAATCCTCCGAGATGATAAGGAACAAACCAGAACCCTTACACCAAAACAAGTATAAATGCTTTTTCAAGCTTTTTCTGCCCCCGGCATCCTGGGCAATGCTCTGCAGAGCGAGATTCATCAGGCTTTCCATCGATATCCGTCTTATGGTTATCGTCATTTGAGCCGGTGTCTTCAGGGCAGAAGAGCGGCTTGCACCCTGAGACCGACCTGCAGGGAGGATTCAAATTAAGCTCGATGAAAATTAGCAGATCCCTTGATGATTGTCGGTTTTGTCTGGAAAGCGAGCAAATAAGCGGCCATAAAGTTCTTATTTTTTGAGATCATTTGGAGCGGCTATTAATATCAAAAAAAATCAAATAATGGTGTATAAAGCAAATGGGATTAACGTCTTCTCAGTCCAGCCCGGAAAATTGTGGATAGCATGATTTGGGATCTGCTTATTGCTGTGGTTCCAGCCGTAATCCTATTTCTTTACGGCATTGAGAACTTCTCGGAGGAAGTCCGGCACGTAGCCGGCGAACGCTTCCGAACAACTCTACAGAATGCGACGAGAACATCTCTTCGTGGTGCACTCGCCGGTGCAGCGGTCACCGCCCTGGTCCAGTCCAGCACCGCCACCACCATCATCGCCGTAGGCCTGGTGAACGCGGGAGCGATCTCCTTTCTGGCCTCACTGGGCCTTATCATCGGCGCAAACGTGGGCACCACCCTGACCGCGCAGCTGGTTGCCTTCAAGCTGACCGCATTTGCCCCGTTGATCGTCATCGCCGGATTCATTCTGAGCTTGATTCGCAGCCCTTATAGAGCCTATGGTAAGCCGGTATTCTATTTCGGCCTGGTGTTCTACAGCCTCAACCTGATCTCATCCGTGGTCGCTCCCCTGCAGGATGATCCTGAGGTCCTCTCATTGCTCTCCATGACGGACGATATCCTGATAGCAATTGTCATCGGCTTTATCATCACAAACCTATTCCAGTCCAGCTCGGTCACCACCGGCCTGATCGTGGTCTTGGCCCAGAGCGGCCTGATCACCGCCGCTCAGGCCCTACCGATCATACTGGGAGCCAATATCGGCACCTCAACCACCGGGCTGGTGGTATCCCTGAGCATGAACACCGCAGCCAAGCGCACCGCCACTGCCCAGTTTCTCTTCAATTTCCTTGGGGTCCTGCTCTTTTTGCCCTTCATAGACAACTTCTCCCTGCTCATCGAGGACCTGGGGGGCACAGCCGCCCAGCAGGTGGCCAATGCCCATCTGATATTCAATTTCACCTGCGCATTTCTGTTCCTGCTGGCCATAAAGCCTTTCAGCCGACTGATCATGGGTATTCTGCCACAAAAGGATGGCGAGATCGTCTTCGTCACCGAGCATATCACCTCCAGGCTGCCGGATGACACCCCTCTTGCTGCATCTTTAGTGGAAAGAGAGATCGTGCATATGCTCCAGATCTGCAAGGACATTTTCGACAGCACCCTCCAGATCGCAGAAGGCAGCACTGATATGTGCTCAAGAATTGTCCATTTGAGAGATTATGTCGATTACCTTCGTTCACAGATCATGTCTGCCGTCGTCTCTTTGACCAACCGCGATATATCCGTGGAAGAAGCGGCTCATGTGGCCATTCTGGCCCGGGTTGCCGATCTGGGCAGCCTCATGGCCTATCAGATGGCCTCCATGGCCAGGAGCTTCGAGCAGATGAACGAGAAGAAGATCAAGCTCTCTGCCGAATCCTTCCGAGGAATCGAGGAGATGGCGGCCCTGTGCCGCGATAATATCGAGCAGCTCATAGGCGTATTTCCCCAGATGCCGGAGGATGTGGACATGAAGATGCGCTCCAATGACGAACAGCTCCGCCAGGTGCTCAACTGGCACTATAAGACATACCTGATCCAGCTTGTGGCAAAGAGCGCAACAGGAGGCGCGTTCTCCGAGATCCTCTTCTCCTTTGAGAGGATAGGATCCATCATCAGAGAGCTGAGGAAGACCTCAAAATCAATGGCGATTCCCGCATCTGCTATCCATATGCCTGATCTGATTGATCCGAACCATGAGAACAACAATGTTGAAGGGCATCAATTAAGATAGCAGGACCGGCATCTGCCTGCTTAGAGCTTTATTATCATTGCAGCGGATATCATCAACAGAGCCGCAGGTATCACATATTTTGTGAGGTTGCGAAGGATTCTCAGCCACCTCTCCGATAGATTTGTCTGGCCCGCCAGTACGTCATCGGCTATGAACCAGCGGAAGATTACAGCCACCAGAAGCGCAGCGATGGGAAGGCCAATCGTCCCCACGCTCAGATCCATCAGATCCAGGACCCTGGATCCAAGTAATCTCAGATCCAGGGAGCTGTAGCTAAGAGCGGATGGAGTGCCGATGCAGGACAAGAGGATCATCAGAAAGATGCTTGCTCTCTTTCGGCTCGATTTTGTCTGTCCCATGATGGCAGCCACATTCATCTCCATCATGGATATCGCCGAGGTCAGAGCGGCAGAGAAGAGAAGGGCGAAGAAGGCCACAGAGAATATCTGGCCGTAAGGCATCAATTCAAATGCTCGGGGCAGGGTGGAGAAGGCAAGCTCTGCGCCTGAGGCCGGCTCCAGGCCGAAGGTGAAGACCAACGAGAAGATGGCTATACCTGCCAGCATAGCGGCCAGAAGATCAGAGAAGGTGATGATCAACGCTGACTGCGGTATATTCGTATCTTCCTCCAGATAAGCGCCATAGGTGATGAGAATGCCCATCCCTACTGACAGGGAGAAGAATGCCTGGCCCAATGCGGCGCTCCATACTTCGAGGCGGCTGAGCAGGGAATAATCCGGCCGGAGAAAGAAGTCCATGCCGGGGTGAAATCCGGGGAGGCTCAGACAGAATATGGCTAAAGCCATTAAAATGAGGAATGCGAACGGGATCATAACCGATACAATCTTCTCAATTCCAGCATTCACCCCCAGGCTCACAATCAATCCAGTTACAAGAACTGAGATCAGGAAATAGACCATCGGCTGCAGCGTTGAGCTGAAGGCAGAAAAGGTGACCTCGATGCCCAGAAAAGAGAAGACCAGATATGCCAGAGTCCAGCCCATTATGACCAGGTAGTAGCTCAGGATCAAAATGACTATCAGGCAGATCAGCCAGCCGACGATCTCAAACTTTTTTCCGGCCCGGCCAAAGGAGGCGACCAGATTTCTTTTCCAGTGCCGTCCCACCGTCATCTCCAGGATCATTAAAGGGACGGCGAGGCCCAATACGGCCAAAAAATAGGGGATTAGATAGGCTCCGCCTCCATTCTGTCCCACCACCATTGGGAAACGCCAGATATTGCCTATCCCAACCGCTGAGCCTATGGCGGCAAGTATGAAAACCAGGCGAGAAGACCATCTCTCCAATTTTTTAACTCCGTTTTAAGCCAAAGAATGATAGGATCTGAACGGTTCAACTGAGAATCGAACCAAAAGCCCCCTGCAAACAAAAAATGGAATAGGTGACTCCAGAATCTGGAATCAGGCCTTCTTCTCGGCTCTCACTATCAGCACCGGGCGGTTGGCGATCCTGGCGGTCTCATAGGTCGTGCTGCCGACAACCATCTGCTCCAGCCAGCCGGCTCCATGGGAACTCATGGCGATTAATGATGCATCTTCGCGGTCTGCCAGGGAGCTGATCTCATGCGGTGCATCTCCTACCTTCACATGGGCCATAACCTTCAGGCCTGGCCTCTCAATCTCCTTGACGATGGCATTGAGCTTGCCGCCGGCCTCCCGGACGGCAGCGTCAATCTGCTCGTCGCTTTCGCCGCTGGAGACAACATAGACCAGCCCGATATCGCCCACCTCTTTAAGGTCTTTGACGAATTTTATTGCATCCTTTGAGGGATCTGAGAAGTCTGTCGAGCAAATGACCCGGGTGAAGAGACTCCTGCAGAACCGGCCCAGGTTATCTCCTTCCAGGACCTTGTATCGCATTATCAGGAGATTGGTTTTCCCATAGCGAAGGACATCGCGGGAGACGCTCCCCAGGAATAGGCCGCTTATCTTTCCTTTTCCCCGCGCCCCCACCATTATCAGCGTGGCATTCTCCTCATCTGCTACCCTCTGGATGGCCCGGGCAATATTTCCCTCCGTTATGGTCTCTACCCTGGTCCTCACATCGATCCGCAGGGCTTCAAGATAGCGTTTCTGCTCTTCGATCTTCTTCGTGGCATCAGCGACCTCAGCTGCCGGGTCCCATGCTCGCTCCAGGGTCTTTCTCTGAATCACATGCAAGAGCACCACAGTCTTCTCGCCGGAAAGCTCGGCTATGCACTCAAGCAAGTTCTGCGAATACCTGGAAAAATCGGTTGGACTGAGAATTCTGCTGAACATAATAGCATTTAGGCTCAACAGTTTATCAATGTAGTGGTGCTATGTGTAGTGGCATAAGTGGAAGCCTTATTATCTGGGAAATTGAACTGGTCGAGCATGTTCATAAAGAGGCATGTGCTCAGCATGCGAGAGTTTTCCAAAGAGGAGATCGATTCCGTCCTGGACCTTGCCCGGTCCCTGGAGCCCCTGGCCCGGGGTGAGAAGAGCAATATGCTCGCGGGCAAGATCCTGGCTCTCCTCTTCTTCGAGCCCTCAACCAGAACTCGAATGTCCTTTGAGACAGCGATGAAGCGCCTCGGAGGCAGCGTGATCAACCTCGGTCCAGCAGAGGGCAGCTCCATATCCAAGGGCGAATCGCTGGCAGATACGGTTCGGGTGATAGGAGGTTATGCTGATGCCCTGGTCATCCGCCATCCCAAAGAGGGCTCAGCCCGCCTGGCTTCCCAGTTCTCCCCCGTGCCGGTGCTGAACGCCGGAGACGGAGCGGGCCACCATCCCACCCAGACCCTGCTGGACCTGTATACCATCAGAAAGGAGAGTCAGCTGGAGAACCTGCATATCGCTCTGGTTGGCGATCTGAAGTACGGCCGCACCGTCCATTCTCTGGCTTATGCCCTTTCCCTTTATGGAGCGGATATAACCCTGGTCTCCCCGCCCACCCTGAGGATGCCCGAGCCAATCAAGGCCGACCTTTCCAGCAAGGGCACCCTTGTGCGCGAGACCTCCGACCTGAGCGAGGTGATAGATGAAGTGGATGTGCTCTACATGACCCGCATCCAGAGGGAAAGGTTCCCCGATCCAGTGGAGTACCAGAAGGTGGCCAGCAGCTACCGTATTACCCCTGAGTCCCTGGCCGGCTCAAAGGAGAATCTGATCATCATGCATCCTCTCCCCCGGGTGGATGAGATATCTCCATCGGTTGATGATACCGCACATGCTCGCTACTTCCAGCAATCCTTCTACGGAGTGCCGGTTAGAATGGCCCTTTTGAAGATGCTGATCGGAGGTGACTAGGATGGCAGAATTCCCACCAACAGGGAGTGTAAATGAAGAGGTTCTGGATAGATCAAAGGACGAACCGGGTGGGCTTCGAGTCAAGCCCATCAATAACGGCACAGTGATAGACCACATCGCAGGGGGCCAGGCGCTGAACGTCCTGAAGATACTGGGCATATCCGGCACCACCGGTGCCACGGTATCCGTGGTGATGAATGTGGAGAGCAAGAAGCTGGGCAAGAAGGATATAGTCAAGGTGGAGGACCGGGAGCTGCGAGAGGAGGAGCTGGACCGGATCGCTCTGATCGCTCCGGCGGCCTCCATCAATATCATCCGCAACTGCAAGGTGATTGAAAAACGGCCGGTGGACCTTCCCGATGAGATCGTGGGGGTGGTGCGCTGCCAGAATCCTAACTGCATATCCAATACCCATGAGCCCATAAAATCCCGAATGCTGGTCAAAAGAAAAAATCCGGTATTGCTCCGCTGCCTCTACTGCGAGCAGCCCCTCACCGAAAGGATCGCAGAATACCTGATCTGAGAGGCCGGAACAGTGCCGCCCCGAGCCAGAGGAAGGCGAAAGTATAGATAGGATCGAGAAAATTGACGCCCCAGGTTGAGAATAAGGTTTCAGCAATATCAGGATGGAGTATGAGATGACAGTTAAAATGGGCGATTTCATCAGAATTGATTATACTGAGTTCGTTGACGGCCAGGCGATTGCCACCACCGATAAGGCCATCGCCGAGGAAAAGGGAATCTTCAGCGAGGAGACACAGTACGAACCTCATCTGATCGTGATGGGAGCAGGCCAGCTGGTGAAGGGCTTCGAGGATGATCTGGTGGGCAAGGAGATCGGCTACTCCGGAAGAGTGGAGTTGGGTCCGGAGAGTGCCTTCGGCCTGCATGATCCCAAGACGATAGAGATAGCGCCTCTGAACCGGTTCAAGGAGAGACCGGTTCCCGGAATGCGGGTAGGCATGGATAACCGGACGGGTACGGTCAGCAGAGTGATCGGCAGAAAGGTGAGCATAGACTTCAACCATCCTCTGGCAGGAAAGACCGTGGTCTACGAGTACACCATAAGGGATACAGTCGAAGACCAGACAGAGAGGCTCAAAGCTCTCATCAGAACCTTTGGCCGGGTGGACCTGGAGGCGGAGATAAAGGATGAGATCGCAGTGATAAATGTCCCCTGGGAGCTGAACTATTATAAGGAATGGGTTATGATCAGGCGAGGCCTGGCAGACATGATAATCCAGCATCTGGGCATGAAAGAGGTGCATTATATTGAGAAGCATACCGGAGAGAAGGTCCGGGCCGAACTGATCTCCCCTCCAGGAAAAGAGAGCGGACCCGAGGTGCCCCTGGAGACGGAATCCAGCACATCGGATGAGAATCCAGCTTGAGAGATCCGACGATTAAACACAACAAAATTTTTATTTTTTTAAAAACTCTGAAGAGAGGCTCGGAGGCATTGCATCCATCGATTTGTATCATATCATGGTGAGGGTCCGGCCAAATCTTTTTGAGCCGGCCTCATCTTATCACGCCCCCGCCCTGAGATTACTCCAAGCCTATCTGCCCAACTCTCTGTCCCGCAGTAAGCTGGATTGAGTCTTGCTCATGAAGCTGCTTTTATTTAGCGGAAGTAAGGTCCAGCGTGGTATCCTGACCAGGACCAGCTGCTTGTGTAGTAGTAAGTGGTAGCTCCCAGCCCGTAGACATTCACTGCCCACCAGGGATCATAATATCCCACGGGATCATAGACCACCGGAGTGGTTACCACAGGAGCAGTATAGGTGTAGACAGGGGTGTAGGTCTGGTAGTAGTAGGCCGGATAGTAGTAGCTCGGGTAGGTGTAGGTATAGGTTGGATAGTAGCTATAGGTGTAATAGTATGCTCCTGGGCCGAGCCAGTCGTAGAAGCCTCCGAAGTCTTTATGATGGTCAAAACCATCCGATGGTTTTCCGTGATGAGGCGATCCGTCGTAGCCGTCAAAGGCAGACCCAACGGCAACTAAAAGTCCCATTGCGAGCACTGTCAATATCAACTTGATTGCTTTTATTCCTGATTCCTCCATACACCATGTTCCCCAGCTAAATATTAAAAGGTGGTTTTTATGTAGATATCACCTAGCATCTACATGAATCCTCCATGAACCTCTTGATGCTGAATTAATCCATATTAAGGGCAGGGATGGAGGATCTTGAATAAAGAAATATAATATTTGCCGGCAAAAAACCTGTCGGCATATAAACGATATCATGCGGCATAACGCCTTTCCCGGAATTGATGAAAACATCCCTATCAGGATGACAGTGCAGATAATTCGATGCCAGGCGAGTCCTTAGCCCCATCGCGAAGATTGATAAAAAATTTGATCGGTCTTAACGCCGTTAATTTCATGCGCGCCGTTCATTCTCCGGGCACTTCTACATGCAGGGTGTTGAGCATATCCCGGATAACCTCCCAGGGGAAGGTGGATACAACCCGGCAGTCGGTATTTCCTCTGTAGATCCCGTCCTCATGCTCTCTGCCATCGGGAGAGTAGCTGGCGGCGACGATAAGATCACCCTGCTCGTACTTTCCCCCGCCCAGGTCCTGCCTCTCGAAGCGAAAGTTGCCCAGGACCCCCGGCTTTCCATCGATCAGAGGCTGATAGATGGCAGGCTCCTTTGCTCCCGCATTCATCAGGGCGTCCCAGACGATATAAGCATTGGCGGTGACATTGGCGAGCATAGGCGCATCGTATCGGGTGAGAATGAGGAAGATGAAGTGATCGCTGCCGTCTACAGTGAGATTGTAGCGGGTGAAATTGATCCCCTCAGAGGTTCTTCCCTGGGTGGGCGCTTCCACCACCACAGTGTACTCCTCGGTGGTATTCATGTCAAATGAGACATTGTAGGGGCCCACCGGTCCGAGTTCATGAGCCGCCAAAGCAGGAGCGGCCAGCTCAAGAGGCAGGAGAAGGGCAAGCAGGAGATAAGCAATATAGAATAGCTTTCGTTCTCCATGCCCCTCTCTTCTCGCGGTCGTCATTATAGGCTCAGTCCTCCGGGAACCCATTTTATCCTTTTGGTGAGATCGGAGATCTCCTGCCCCCGGACACCAGAGCCGGTCGCGATCATCCCCCAAGCCAACGAATCGATCCGACCGATCGCAACTGGGTCGATTAGTGCGAGGCTGAGAGTTCGGCCAATTAGCCATAAGCGGCAAGGTCGATCAGCCTGGGATCGACCAGCGCCCGGCCAACAGTGAAATGATACAGGTCCTGATACTTGAGGCTGAAAAGGCCGAGCATGCGGTGCACCACATCATCGAAAAAGCAGCCTATGCCGCAGCCCCGAAAGCCCTCTGCCTCGCTTGCCAGGTACAGCGCCTGGCCGATCAGGCCGCATTCCCAGTAGAGCCGGGAGTAAAACCAGAGTCCATACTCTCGGAGAGGCTCCTCAAACCGGGATATCATGGCGGCGGCAAAGCATCCGTCCGATGCAATATCCTGCCGGCAGGATGACCCTTTCGCCGCCAGGCGGCTGTCGCCGGAGGCGAGCTGGTAGAGCTGCAGGCCCTCGGGCGTGCGCGACGGCCTCTCCCAGAGGAAGTCAGGGTCCATCGCCCCCTGCAGCTCTTCTTTTGATCCACCGTCTCGCAAGAGGATGTACAGACCCCGGTCAATATCCTCCACCCGGTGGACGAAGAGCACCGGATTGACCTGCGGCCTCCAGGGCAGAGCGGGTTTTGCCTGCCCGGGCATAGTTGCCTTAAGGATGGCACAAAAGCTCTCCAGAGGCATGGCCGAGCGCCCGTCCATGGCCTGAGCGCTGCGCCGCCGGCGAAGGAGGTGGCAGTATTTTGCGGACATTTCACAATCCGCTTCTTTTGATGACGGGTAGACATCACGGGTGGCAGGCTTTCTCGCCGCCTCGCTCACCCTATCGATCTCCTGCCAGGGGACGATGCCGGGGCTCAGAATATTGGGGGAAATGAATAGGGGCTCGGTCTTGAGCTCTGCAATAGAGTCCAGGCTTTCCACCATACCGTGAACCCTGCCATCGGTGAATAAGGCCAACATTACATCAGGCCGCTCCAGCCCGGAACGTTGATCCGAACCCGGCCCCTCCCGCCCCTTCCATAAAATCCTGGACAGATCATCCCCGCCCATATCATCCAGCAGGGCCACCTCCCAGCCCAGGCAGCAGGCTGACTCGCCTGCCGCGGCCAGGGCATGCCCCAGATCGAGCATACAATAGCGAAAGGCTCTTGCCCCATACTTCCAGGACTCGCGCCAGTAGATAGAGGTGAAGATGAGAAAAACAGTGCCCAACGGAGCACGAATGGACTGCCAGTTCTCCCCATTTATTTTCGCCAAAAGCTCCAGAGAATGATCCTTCGGCTGGTAGTGGTACACCCCAAGGGGGAGGTCCAGCCCCTCGCCTCCAGCGAGAAGATAACATTCCGTGGGATGGAGATTGCCGCTGGAGGGATTGACCCTTAAAGACCATTCCGAGCCAGCAGCAGCCTTCCTTCCGGAGAGGGCCAGGCTTTCGAAGAGGAATCGGGAGAGGTTTTCCCTGTTCAGAGGATAAGGCCTGAACTCCTCAGTTACCCTTTCGAACCCCAACCGGTCGAGGGCTATTCTTCCTGATCCCTCATAGCTACGGAAGGGATCGGGCTGATTGGACCAGTCCATCCTCCCCGGAGCGCGAGCCAAACGATTGGGCTGATGCTTGCTCTCCTGATGATAAGCGATTACCCTTTCCAGTGAGCCGGACATAGAAATCTCCTTCTGCGTCAATAATATCCAATTATCTCTATCCGCCGTTGCGGGGATAAGACCCCAGGACCTTGACCATTCCCGCCTTCTCCCTTATCCTCTCCAGGGAGTCCTTAACCTCCTGGTTATCCTGATGCCCTTCCAGGTCGATGTAAAAGTAATAGTCCCCAAGAGCCCGGCGGCTGGGCCGGGACTCGATTCTGGTCAGGTTTATGCCGCGCGTGGCGAACTCCTGCAATATGGAATACAGGGCTCCCGGCCTGTCCCGCGCCAGGTGGATGATAAGCGAGGTCTTATCCCTGCCCGAGGGCGGAGGAATCTGGCGACCTGCCACTATGAACCGGGTAACATTCTCCCTTACATCCTGAATATCCCTGGCCAGGATGCGCAGGCCGTACCTTTCTGCGGCTCCCCCGTCCGCTATTGCCGCCATCTCCCCAAACTCCTGCGCCAGGCGGGCGGCATGGCTGGTCGATCCCGTGGTCCTGATCTCCGCTGCGGGATAATGCTCTCGCAGGAACTGGCGGCATTGAGCCAGAGCCTGGGGATGGGAGAGTATGACCCTGATCTCACCCTCGCCCTGTCCCACCAGGCAGTGCCTCACTGCCACATTGACCTCCCCCACGATCACCACATTCAGGCGCAGGAGAAGATCATTGACCACAGTCACTGCTCCCTCCAGACTGTTTTCCAGGGGGACGATTCCATAGTCCAGATCTCCCTCCTCCACCGCCTGCAAGACACCATCAAAGTCCTGGAAGTAGATCAGTCTCACCGCAGGCATGCCCTCCGACCAGATCAGGGCGGCCTTCTCCGAGTAGGTCCCCTCCGGGCCGAGAACTCCGATCCTGGTCCTCAAGCTCCCTCCGGACCACGATCCTCCATCTCTCGTATCAGCTCCGCCGCCCGGTCCACATTGATCCTCCTCTCCGCCGCCATGCGGGCGGCTACCAGCTCGATCAGGTCGCACTTCGCCCCCGCCTGGACGGCCACATTGCGGGCATGCAAAGACATGTGACCCCTCTGGATTCCCTCTGAGGCCAGGGCGCGCAGGGCGGCGAAGTTCTGGCAGAGACCCACAGCGGCGATGATGCGGGATAAGTGGTCGGCGCTCTTCACTCCCAGGATCTTCACTGCGGTCCTGGCCACCGGATGGACCCGGGTCGCTCCTCCCACCAGCCCCACTGCCGCGGGAAGCTCGATCGTTCCCACCAAGTCGCCATCTTTGGTCCTCTCATACCTGGTCAAAGACATGTAGCGGCCGGAGCGGGAGGCATAGGAATGGGCTCCCGCCTCCACCGCCCTGGTATCGTTTCCGCTGGCCAGGACCACTGCGGTCACCCCGTTCATGATCCCCTTGTTGTGAGTGGCCGCGCGATAGGGATCGACCACCGCCAGCTCTGCTGCCAGGATGATCCCATCCACCACTTCCGGGCCGCCGATATCCTCCGCCCGGAACACCGCCCTGGCCCTGGCCAGCCGGAGATCTGCCAGATTGGAGATGATGCGCAGATAGACCCTGCCCCCGGTTATCTGCTCGATCCGGGGAGCCAGAGCCTCGGCCATGGTGTTGACTGCGTTCGCTCCCATGGCGTCCCGGCAGTCGACAATGAGATGGGTCACCACCATGGGCCCCAGCCGGGAGTCGATGACATAAACCTCGATGTCCTTGACTCCGCCCCCGTACTTGACCAGCATGGGGTCCAGCTCATTGGCCATCGCCATCAGCTCATCCTTATGGAGGAGGATGGCCTGGCGGGCGGCGAAGGGATCATCGATTCCCGTGGCCTGGATCTGGGCGCGCATCACCGGCCCGGTGCTGGAGGTGAGAAAACCTCCCCCGCCCCGGGCCATGCGGGCGCCGTTGCTCGCGGCAGCTATCACCGAGGGCTCCTCAGTGGCCATGGGTATTAGGACCTCCTGGCCATCTATTAGGAAGTTGGTGGCAACGCCCAGTGGCACCTGGAACATCCCGATCACATTCTCCACCATCTTCTCCGCCTGATCAATGAGCAGGCCCCTCTCCACCTGAGAGATCTCCTCTGTTCCTATTGCTGCCTGCTCTGCCACTGCCTTGAGCCTCTCATTGGGAGGAAGCTTGTAGAATCCTGATATTCTGGAGGTCATCGTTATCAGAGATATGGAAGACACTGGGAAGGGAAAAACTTTATTCCCATAATTTACGAGTGAATATAATGAGCGACATCAAAACACTGCTGGAAAAGCTGAGCAATGCACACGGCATATCCGGATGGGAAGGATCGGTGCAGAAGATCGTACAGGATGAGATCTCTCCTTATGTAGATGAGGTGAGAGTGGACAGGCTTGGCAACCTCATAGCCACAAAAAAAGGAAGCCGCCCCTCGATTATGATCGATGCCCATGCGGACGAGATCGGCCTGATGGTAAAGCAGATCGATGAGAAGGGTTTCATCCGCTTCATTAAAATCGGCGGCTGGTTTGACCAGACCCTGCTCAACCAGAGGGTCATCGTCCATACCAGCTCCGGCCCGGTGGTGGGAGTGATAGGCTCGAAGCCTCCTCACGTGATGAAGGATGAGGATAAAAAGAAGGTGATGGAGGCAAAGGATATGTTCATCGACATCGGCTGCTCCAACCAGCTGGAGGTAGAGGAACTGGGAATCCTGCCCGGCACCCCCATATCCATAGATCGAGATTTTGCCCCGCTGCAGGGAGATATTGTAACCGGCAAGGCTTTCGACAACCGCGCCGGCCTGGTGATGATGATCGAGGCCCTGAAAAGGACCAAATCAAAGTCCACCATTTATGCCGTGGCCGCAGTGCAGGAGGAGGTGGGACTGAAAGGGGCGAAGATAGCCGCTTTCGGCCTGGACCCGGATATCGCCATCGCCTCGGATGTGACCATACCCGGCGACCATCCGGGCATAGACAAGAAGGACGCGCCCATCGAGATGGGCAAGGGACCGGTGCTGGTCTTGGCCGACGGCTCAGGAAGGGGATTGATCGCCACTCCTCAGGTGATCGAATGGCTGGTGGGCACGGCCAAGGAGTTCGAGATTCCGGTGCAGCTTGAGGCCTCGGACGGAGGGACGACGGATGCCACCGCCATTTACCTCACCCGATCCGGGATTCCCACCGGTGTGATCAGCGTCGCCACCCGCTATATCCACTCCCCGGTGGAGGTGCTGGATTTAAAAGATATAGACCGGGCGGCAGATCTGATGGCCAGGAGCCTGGAGACGGCATCCAGATACTTCAAAGAGTAAGGCGGCAATAATATCGGATCAACTTCTTTTTTTTATTTAAATTTTGCTTTAAATATAATATCTTGTGATTAAAGCAGTGTAAAAAAAAAAACAACCACCGGATTTGACCGGTGCCCTTCTCTGCAAAGGGATTTCAGCTTGAGCCGATAAGGCTGATCACGAAGTAACCCAGGACCACACCCACTACGAATACTATAGCAAACGAGGTGTAGAGCAGGGGCATTCCCAATACCATAGCTTCCATTCAGATCATCTCACTACCAGGACAGGAATCGTGGCCCAGTAAAGAACCTTCTGTGCAACGCTTCCGATAAGCAGCTTTGTGGCACCGGACTCGCCGTGGCTTCCCACGACTATCAGGTCTGCCTTCTCTGCCCCGGCGGTATCTATGATTGCAGTTGCGGGTGCGCCTATTCTCACCACGCTATCAACATTTACCCCGGCGGAGGAACCCATGGATTTGAGCTCTTCTACCGCCTTCTCTCCTGCAGCCTTCAGCCTGGTCTCGACGTCCTTTCTATCCGATCCAAGCTGACGGACGGCATTTGCAATAACAACCTCATTGACGACATTGAGCGCTATGACCTGTGCTCCCAGTGCCTTTGCCAGCTCCATGCCCTCCTTAGCGGCTGCTTTAGATTTCTCTGAGCCATCTGTGGCGATCAAAATCCGCTTGTACATCCTATCCCACCTTTGCGCCGTTATCTCACGGACATTGTATAAATAGCTATCTTCCCATTTTCAGAATTCTAATAGCCAGCAACGCTGCATTCTCGCCGTTGTCTATGCCCACGCATGCCACCGGAACTCCGGGGGGCATTTGGACAATGGAGAGGAGTGCATCCAGGCCGCCCAGCTTCGCGCTTACCGGAACCCCGATCACTGGACGATGGGTTCGAGAAGCGATCACACCGGGCAGGGCAGCGGAGAGGCCGGCGACGGCTATGAAGACCCGAGCGTCAGTTCCTGATACATACTCCTCCAGCTCTCGAGGATTTCTGTGGGCGGAGAGAACTTGATGCTCAAAAGAGAATCCCTCATCCTTCAGCCGGGCCAGGATTCTGTCCACAATGCTCTGATCCGATTTTGATCCGGAAATAACAGCAATATCAACCATGGACGCTCCATGAGATCGATCTGGAACAAATCAATTTTCTCATCTGCAGTCTCAGCTTTGATTCTCGCCCTGCAGCTCTTGCTGCTTTTGGGTGCTCATCCGGATCAGGATCTCGTAGATGCTTTTTATGGCTCCGGCATCCAGATTCTTCTCCGTAGCCAGGTCCATCGCCCGGCTCAATACCCTGCCTTCCTGCTCCTGATCACGGATCGGCCGTCCCTCTCTCCTCTTGACCTCGAAGATCTTTTTGGTTATCCCGATTCGTCTATCGATGAGATCTATGATCCTCTGGTCGACCTCCTCGATATTCCTCCTGCATTCGTCAAGATCCGTCAAAATCCTTGCCCCCTGGATGCGCACCTGTTATTCGCTTTCGTTCTTATCACTCTTCCGCCCAGCATTCTCCAGCCCTCTTCCAGCCCGTCCATGCGGCTCTCATCGATCAGAGCAGCATAAGAGGGACCTGTCCCAGAGAGGCTGGCTCCTTTTGCCCCTTTCTCCAAAGCCAGGATGATGGGTTCAGGGGAGAGGCCTAAAGCAGCGCAATAGGCCAGGCCGTTCAGAGTCATGGCCCGGGCGTAATCGCCCTTCATGGCCAGATCGAAGGCCAGATCGGCCATCGGGGCAATGACCCGGGATCGAGAGATATCGGTATCCCGGGAGAAGATCCTCTTGTCTGGGACCAGGAGCATAACCCCACAGGAGAGCTCATCCCTGCGCAGGAGGGACATCTCGCGGTTATCGGTCACCACCACCCCACCGAGCATTGAAGCCAGAGCATCATCCAGAGCGCCGGTTATGGTGACACCCACCTCTCTTGCCGCCTCCACTCCAATCCTGGCCGCACTCACCAGATCCATATCCACATCAAGGGCATCAAGAGTTGCTAAGATGACCGCATTGGCAGCGGCGCTGCTGCTCTTCAGGCCGCTGGCCACGGGAATTTCGCTGGAAGTACTCACCCGTCCTCCGTACTCAAAGCCCAGATGCTCCAGCACCCTCTCCACACAGCGCTCAATCAGGCGGGTGTCCACCCCAGGGACGTCTCCCCGGACGCCGGAAGAGCAGTCAAGCTCCACCTCCGCGCTGGTTACAAGCTCGACGGCGAAGGCCGAGCCCTTCCAGGTCGCCACGGCATTGAGAATGGAGGCGGCACCGTTGGACCATCCGTATCCTTTCATATTCTTCATCCTCCCTCAGGACTGCTCCATCTCGAAGATCTTCCTGAGCTTCTCCAGATCTAAAACAAGCTGCACCTGGCCCTCCCGGCCGTACCTGGCGATCATCTTGTCCAGGTACTCCAGCTCGCTGATGGCGGATACGAACTCCGGCTGGTAGCTTCCCAGCTCCACCAGGGGCATGACCAGGACTCCCCCTTTGCCGGTCGCTTCCTCGATATCCTTTACCACCACCACGAAGTTGAATCTCTTGAACCCCAGGCCGCGGGCGATGTTTTTGGCCAGACTGTTCATCTGCTGAACCCTTCGGGAGGAGAGATCTTTGTAGGCGGCAGGAGAATCTTTGTATTCGATGAACATGATAGAATCATCCGACCACAAAATAGCATCATACTCCACCACGGCGATTGAGTTTTTCATCGCCACCACATTGAAAAGGACTCCGCGACACCAATTTATGTTGAGGTGAATTCTGAAGTCCGCCTCGGACAGGGGAGTGATCCTGGTCTTCAGAACATAGGGGTCGCTAGACAGTTCGATCATAACAACCCCATCACTCTCTTGCTAAATGGACTTTTCCAGTGTTTATTTTCCGCTCAATATCACCATCGAACGAGGTTGACGATAAGGTCGATAGGAGTACGGGGTCGTATCATTGATACCTTCAACCCGGCATAGACCGCCTTTTTAAGGAAAGAGCCTTTGGAGACGAGCCCCTTTCCGGAGAGACCCAAAATCAGCCGTTCTACCTCCCCGTCCTTCATCTGGCCGAGGGTGAGAAGGGACGACCGACCCATGCGGTACTGCCAGTAAAACTCCCTCTCCCACCGCCTTACATATTCCGATAGAGAATGGCCGGATACGTCATCCCTCTGGATGGCCTCTGCCGCCACTGTGCCGCAGATGGTGCCGGCACGCATGCTATAAGCCAGGCCGCTCTGGCCGGCGGCCCCACCGGTGACCATCAATGAGTCAGACGCCATCTCTCCCGGCATGACGCAGATGGGATCTCCCCCTCTGCGAATAGATAATATCTTCATCCGGTCGATATCCCTGTACAAAGAGGCCTTTTGCGCCTGGAAGAGCTTTCTGAATCGATCGAAGAACGGCTCTACATCCCGGCCATGTCCACGCACGAATACCCCGATGGTGGCCAGATCGCCCCCCGCAGGGGAGAATGTGGCCTTCCAGCCCGGTGCCATGCTGCCCACCCAGTACTGGAAGAACTTCTCCTCGCCTAAATATGGATATTCAATATCTGCTTCCATTGCCCAGGCTATATCCTCCGGATGGCGCATGGATTTCAGGCCCGCCTGCTCTGAGAGGCCGGACTGGACTCCAGAGGCATCTATCACCACTCGCGCATGGATCTCGTCTCCATTCAGCCGCACCGTCCTCCTCCTGCCGTCCAGCCGGAGGCTCCGGACCTCGCCAGGTAGAAGAGCTACCCCTGCCTTTTCTGCCAGACGGAGATAGTGGCGGTCAAAGGCCTCCCGATCGATGAAATAGCCCTTGGCAGGAATGGTGACCCCCCGGCCGGAGGGGCTGAGGATGCGCATGCCTTCCAGTTCTTTTCTCAGCAGACAGTCCATAACCCTAATCCCGGAGAGGGCGGCCATTCCCTCGAAGAGGGTATTGGCATCATGGTGCAGGCGGCCGAGGTCTCTGTCCAGAAGCATGACACTGGCCCCACCCTCAGCAGCAGATGTGGCAGCCATCATTCCAGCGGAGGAGGCGCCCACTACCAGTACATCGCATTTCACAAAAAGAAGATAGATGCTCAGATGAGATGAACCTTTCCCGGTAGAACTGGAAGAAACACGATTTTGGGGCAAAAAGGGTGAAGAGATAGAGAAGAAGCCAGACCGTCAGATCTGGCTATATTTGATCAGGCTGTGACTTTGCTCCGGGCGATGTACTTGATAAGCTCCGGCCCGAGCCTTGCCTTCTTCTGAATCTGGCTTGCTACCTCGTCCATGCTGGCACCGCTGGCGGCGAGGGAGCGGATCTCCTCGATAGTGGTATCATCCACGGTGAAGTACTCATCCAGATCCTTTCTGTGGCCCCAAACATCGCCCTCCAATAGCTCTATGCCCTGCATATCCAGGAACACCTGGATGGCATTGGACATGGTCTTGCGATAGGAGGGGGGTACCTGAATCATTCTGAGTCTCGGACATCTCTGCATCAAGTTAAGAAAATCTACATTGCTGGCCCTGAATGCCAGATGGACTGTCTTCTCATTTGGATTGAGGTTTGGTATCTCGTTTCTGGCGCTGACAACTCTGAGTCTCATCTTTTATCACTCCAATCTTAAAAACGCATTCGTATTATTAATAGACACTTTCGCTGTACACTTCCGTACAAATCGATTTCAAGAGACCTTAATAGCGGCAAAAAATTAGTTTATCTGTTCTTCGGGACAGGAGAGAAGAAGGATCAGCACATCACATTACCAATATCGAATTGGCTAAAAGGGCTGATAAAACTTACGATAAAACATATTAAAAGTCTCTCTGATCCACTTTGCGATAAGTTCTGGCTGCATATTTCCCAGTCTCACAGAATCGATTCCCAAAATAAAGCTTTCATGAAATAACATGCAAAGAAAGATTATGCAAATGTGCCGAAGAGGAGGAAATTTAGTTATTCAATGAGATTTTTAGAACCTTGGAACTGAAAAAATATGGCATCGCGATTTCCGGAAAACGGAATTTCTGCTTTGACACAAAATGCCAGACAGGCGACGGCCCTTTCTGAAATACCCTCCATCGATAGACATGTGGGCGAAGGGATTTTAAAGAGGGACCAATTAAGAGGTGAACTTTATGGGCAGGGTAATGCTAACTGAAACGGTTTTTAGAGATGCTCATCAGTCTCTGCTGGCCACCAGAATGAGGACCAGGGATATGCTACCCATAGCAGAGCAGATGGACCAGGTCGGCTTCTTCTCCATGGAGATGTGGGGAGGAGCTACCTTCGATACCTGCATTCGCTATCTGAATGAGGATCCCTGGGGGAGGCTGAGGTCTCTTAAGAGAGCCATGCCTAACACCCCTATGCAGATGCTGCTTCGCGGGCAGAACCTGGTGGGCTACAGGCATTATGCAGACGATATAGTGGACAAATTTGTGGAACGGGCAGCCAATAATGGGGTCGACATATTCAGAATCTTCGATGCCGTTAATGATATACGAAATATGGAGCGTTCAATCAAGGCGGCCAAGAAGATGGAAAAGCATGTCCAGGCGGGAATCAGCTACACCATCAGCCCCGTGCACAGCAATGAGCAGTTTGCTAAATTCGCCGTCCAGCTGGCGGAGCTTGGTTGCGACTCCATCTGCATCAAGGATATGGCCGGGCTGATCACTCCCAAGAATGCCTATGATCTCATCCGGGCGATAAAACAGGAGGTCAACCTACCGGTGAATCTGCACACTCACTGCACCAGCGGCATGGCCCAGATGAGCTATTTCCATGCCTGCCAGGCGGGAGCGGATATCCTGGATGTGGCCATGTCCCCTCTCTCCGGCGGCAGCGCTCAGCCGGCAACAGAGAGTCTGGTGGCCGCTCTGCAGGGAACTCCCTATGACACCGGCCTTGATCTCGAGCTCTTGACGGAGATCAAGAGATACTTCGAAAGGGTGATGGAGATCTATGCCCCGGTATTCAACGCCATCGCCGCCCGGGTGGACACCAATGTCCTGGCCTATCAGGTTCCTGGCGGCATGCTCTCCAACCTGGTCAGCCAGCTCACTGAGCAGAAAGCCATGGACAAGTACGAAGAGGTCTTGGCGGAGATACCAAAAGTTCGCAAGGATCTGGGATATCCTCCTCTGGTCACTCCCACCAGCCAGATCGTCGGCACCCAGGCGGTGCTGAATGTGGTCACCGGCGACCGCTACAAGATGGTGCCAAAAGAGGTCAAGGACTATGTCAAGGGCCTCTACGGAAAGTCTCCCGCCATGATCGATCCCAAGGTGAGGGTCAAGGTGCTGTGCGATGAGGATGCAGTCACCGTGCGCCCTGCAGACCTGCTATCCCCCGAATATGAGGGGGCGAAGAAAGCAGTGGACGCCCTGGGGCTGGCCAGGAAGGAGGAGGATTATCTCACCTATGCCCTCTACCCCCAGGTGGCCCTGAAGTTCCTCCAGGGAGCAGCTACCGAGGAGCCCCTGGTTAAAAAAGAGAGGGCATCGGATCTTGTCTCTCCCCGGAAGGCCGAGCCCATGGCCCTCAATGTGGAGATCGATGGTGAGGCCTACCTGGTCAAGGTGGCCCCGGCGGGCATGACCATCCAGGAGGCTCAGCCCAAGGCCCCCACCGATGGAGTGACCGTTCCCATGCAGGGCGTGGTCATCCGCTACAAGATCAAGAAAGGCGACCGGGTGGCCAAAGGAGATCCGGTAGCCGTCCTGGAGGCCATGAAGATGGAGCAGAACATCCTGGCCAATAAAGATGGAACGATAAAAGAGATCTATGTCAAGGAAGGGACCACTGTCGCCCCCGGCGATGTCTTGATATCCATTGAGTAGATCAAACCCGGATCAAAGAGGTAATGCGATTTGACAGTAAAGAGAGAACAGGTGCTCATTGAGGCTCTGCCTTACATTCGGGAGTTCTACGACTCCATCATGGTCTTCAAGATAGGCGGCTCGATCATGTCTGACACTGCAGTGCTGGAGGACTTCATCCGGGATGTGGTCCTCCTGCGCTACATCGGCATTCATCCCATTATCGTTCATGGGGGAGGGCCCGAGATCTCCCAGGCCATGGAGAGGTTCGGCAAGAAGGCGGAGTTCGTGGGGGGGCTGCGGGTGACCGACCGGGAGACTCTGGGCATCGCCCGCATGGTCTTATTGGGCAACATCAATGCCGAGTTGGTCAATCTCATCGGCAAGCATGGTGGAAAGGGAATAGGTCTATCCGGCCAGGACGGCATGTTTCTGAAGGGCAAAAAAAAGGCCCTGCAGATGGTGGAGGGTAAAGAGCCCGTGGACCTGGGATTCGTGGGAGATGTGGAGAAGGTGGATCCGGAGATCCTGATGATCATGGCGGGAAAGGGCTACATTCCGGTGATATCTCCCATCGCCGCAGATGACCAGGGCAATAACCTCAACGTGAATGCCGATACCGCAGCGGGAGCAGTGGCCATTGCCATGAGGGCGAAGAAGTTCTTCTCCATCACCGATGTGGAGGGAGTGCGCATGAATCCGGACGATCCGGCGAGCGTAATCTCCGAGTTCCCTGCCTCGGACTTCGGACGGCTGGTGGCCGAGGGGATAATCAAGGGCGGCATGATCCCCAAGGTGGAAGCCTGCGTATCCGTAGTGCGGGGCGGAGTGGAGAAAGCGCACATAATCGACGGCAGAAAGCATCATGCCATCCTGCTGGAGCTGCTCACGCCGGAAGGCATTGGCACGATGATCAGCAGAAGCTAAGATGTGCTCACAAATAATAGATCTGGCATCCTGAGATGGCGCTCCTGGCGTCCCCATGCCAGGATTTTTTTATTTTTTATCTGTTTAAGCCTCATCGCTATCGCAATGATCTCCCTCCAGGTCCTCACGGCCCTGTTCATCCACCGCCGCCTCCTCAGGGCTGATCCGCCCGGTCTTCACCCAATAGTCCTTGATGGCGGCGTGCAGGGCATCGGCACCCAGGTTTGAGCAGTGCATCTTCTGGGGGGGCAGCCCGCCCAACTCTCCGGCCACGTCGTTGCGGGTGATCTTGATGGCCTCATCCAGGCTCATTCCCTTTGCCATCTCCGTAACCATGCTGGAGACGGCGATGGCCGAGCCACAGCCGAAGGTCCTGAACTTGATATCAGCAATCCGGTCGTCCTTTATTTTGATGAATATCTCCATGAGGTCACCGCAGACGGGATTTCCCACCTTTCCGTAGCCGTCCGGATTCTCAATCATTCCCACATTCCGGGGATTCATGAAGTGATCCATAACGTTCTCATTGTAGCCTATCTGTGCCATTCGTCTATCACCTCTCACTTTTTCACCATAAACTCTGTTTTATCAGAATGACTGGACGATCATCGATCCAAGGTAGACGTTGATGATCATGAGAGCGATGGTAATCCGCCCGGACCACCTGTGAATTGACCGCAACCTCTTGTCCCTTTTCTTGAGCTGGACAAATCCCATAAAGGGAGTGAAGAGCACCATAAAGGAGACAGTGATGCCGATATAAGCGTGCAGTCCTGCCGGAGGGATCAATCCTCCGCTGGCAGAAACCATATAGACGGCCAGCGCGATTCCGGTTAACGTCGATGCCGCCCCGCCTATCCCCAGGGTCTTATGGGCTTTGAGCCACCATCTCTTCTTTTTCATATACCTCGCACAGATCATCCCTGCAAACAGTAAGAGAAGGCCGGAGAATACCAGGAGGGCATGATAAGGATAGAATATCATTATGGTATCCTGGACTGGCTCGACCTCATTTGCCGAGGCGACTGTGAGCAATGTAGATGCGACTGGCAATGAAATCGCCAGCCAGGATATCAGGGAAAAAATGCTCTTGCGGTACATGAACTGCCACCTTGCTGATTGTATGAAAGACATGCTACTTTAAAATATCCCAGTAAACAGAGACGAATTATTTTAGAGGATATAAATTAGCACCAATGCGAGGGGATTTATACAATTAAAGACAAAGATCAATATCGAAAAAAAACACCGAATCCTCATTGCTGGGAACAGCCATCAGTGCGTATTGAATATTGTATTAAATGAAGCAGGGTGATTTGATGCAAGACTTCTCGATTCTCATCGGAGGCATTGCCGGTGACGGCATAAATGAGGCGGGACTGACCGCCGCCCGGCTTATGAGCCGCCTGGGTTATCGCATCTTCATGTACTATGACTATCCCTCTCTGATCAGAGGCGGGCATAACTTCTCAATCGTGCGGGCCTCCACTCAAAGGATCGGAGCCTGCAGTGATGAGGTTGACCTGCTCATCGCTCTGAATCAGGATACCCTGGATAGACATGCTGGTCGCCTCAAGGAAGGCTCGATTATCATCTATGATTCCGATAAGGTGAAAGAAAGGATTCAGGCGAAGAAGAGCTGTGCCATTCCCGTCACCGGAATCCTGAAAGAGGAGGGAGCCATGCCGGTGATGAAGAACAGTTGCATTCTGGGGGCTTTCTGCCGCACCATGGGCATCGGCTGGCCGGTCATGGAAGAGGTCCTGAGAAAGCATATCCCGAAGAAAATTGATCTCAATTTAAAGGTTGCACGGCGAGGATATGATGCCGCCAGCGAGTTTTATCAGATCGATAAGCTGGAGAATAGTCCTGAGCCGATCATTGCTGGCAACCAGGCCATCAGCCTGGGCCTGATCAGGGCAGGGCTTGGTGCCTATGTGGCCTATCCCATGACTCCCTCCTCCTCCATTCTGGACAGCATGGCCCATTGGGCGGAGGAATTCGGCCTGAAGGTGGTCCATCCGGAGAGCGAGATCGCAGTGATCCTGATGGCAGAGGGATTCGCCTATGCCGGAGTCCGGGCAGCGATAGGGACCTCCGGCGGAGGATTCTGTCTCATGACCGAGGCCCTCAGCCTGGCGGGGATGGCGGAGGTTCCCCTGGCCATTGTCATGGCCCAGAGGACCGGGCCCTCCACCGGCCTTCCCACCTACACCGCTCAGGGCGACCTGCATTTTGTGATCAATGCCGGCCAGGGGGAGTTTCCCCGCCTGGTGGTCGCTCCCGGCGACGCCGAGGACGCATACCTGTGGTCTGCCGCCGCCCTGAACCTGGCCTGGAGGTATCAGATTCCCGCCTTCATCCTCTCCGATAAGATCGTGAGCGAGAGCCAGTACAGCTTCCCTGCCGATCTGGCGGAAAAAGCTGAGCCTCCCCGGCGGCCACTGCTCTGGGATGGGCAGGGTGTGTATCATCGCTACCGGCTCTCTGAGGACGGCATCTCCCCTCTGGCCTATCCCCCTCAGAAGGGTCAGGTGATAAAGGCGGACAGCTATATGCATGATACTCTAGGCATCACCACTGAGGAGGCGCAGATAACCAGGGAGATGAGCGAGAAGAGATTGTTCAAGGCCCGTTCCCTGGCGGAAGAACTGGAGGGATACGAGACAGTTTCGCTCTCCGGCGAGGAGAAGGGGAAGACGTGCCTCTTGTTCTGGGGCTCGAACAAGGGTGTATGCAGGGAGGTGGCGGAGAGCAGGGGACTGAGAGCAGTTCAACTGCTGGTCCTCTGGCCGTTCCCCGAACAGAGGCTGAAAGCGGCTCTGGAAGGAGTGGAGAGGCTGATTGCTGTGGAGTGCAACTGCACCGGCCAGATGGCCACCCTATGCCGCCAATATGGGATCAATGCCGATGAGCTGATTCTGAAGTACGACGGCCGGCCCTTCTCGCCGAAGGATCTTGAGGTCGAGCTGGAGAGGAGGGGAATATGAAGCCCCAGGATTTATCCACCGCCACCCGCAATACCTGGTGTCCGGGCTGCGGCAACTTCTCCATTCTGAATGCGATAAAAACTGTGCTGGCCGGCATGGATGAACAGGACTATCCCATAGAGAAGACGGTGCTGGTATCAGGCATCGGCTGCCACGGCAAGATCGTGGACTATCTGAATGTGAACAGCTTCTACTCCATCCACGGTCGGACCATTCCCGTAGCCACAGGCATAAAGCTTGCCAATCCCGATCTGAATGTGATCTGCTTTTCCGGTGACGGCGATAGCCTGGCTGAAGGACTGGACCATCTGATATTTGCCGCCAAGAGGAACATAGACATCACCCTGATATTGCATGACAACCGGGTCTACGGCCTGACCACCGGCCAGTATACCCCCACCTCACCGGTTGGATTCAAGGGAAAGTCCACCCCCGCCGGGTCCATCGAACGGCCCATAAACCCACTGGACCTGATGCTCTCCGCCGGGGCCACCTACATCGCCCGCGGCTACTCCCACGGGATCGATCAGCTCCAGAGCCTCATCAAAGAAGCAATACTGCATAAGGGATTCTCTTTTGTGGATGTCTTGCAGGTCTGCGTCTCTTACTTCAACATGTATGAGAGCTATAACCAAAGAACCTACACCGTGGAAGGAAACGATATCAGGAGCCCGGAACAGGCCCGAGAGATCGTACGCCGCTGGAGCTATGATGACGCCGAATCGCCCATTCCCCTGGGCAAGTTCTACCAGGTTGATGCCCCCAGGTTTGATCAGGCCTACCGCCAGGTCGAGCCTCTCTTGATCCGGGAGGATAAGATCAGCTCCAAGCTGGAAAGTTTCATCTAGATAGAGGGCGGAAAATGAGGGAAGGAGAGGAATAAATGGACAAATACGTGTGCACAGTCTGCGGTTACATCTACGATCCAGAGAAGGGAGATTCAGCATCCGGAATAGCTCCAGGGACGGCTTTCGAGGACCTGCCCGAGGACTGGACCTGTCCGGAATGCGGCGTGGGAAAGGAGATGTTCAATAAGGTGGAGTAAATGCTCAGCGAGAGGATGAATGAGGCACTGAATGTGCAGGCAAACCGGGAGCTGTACTCCTCCTACCTTTATCTGTCCATGTCCTACTACTTCCAGTCCATGGGATTTGGGGGTTTTGCCGACTGGATGAGGGTTCAGGCGGGAGAGGAGCTGGTGCACACCATGAAGATGCTGGACTATGTTGCCGCCTCCGGTGGCAAAGCGAAGATGCTGGCGGTGGAAGCGCCACAGCAGTCCTGGGAGTCGCCCCGGCAGGCGTTTGCTCACGTCTGGGATCATGAGCGGGCGGTGACCGGGATGATCCATGACCTGGCAGGAGTGGCGGAGAACGAAGCGGATGATCTGACAAGAAAGTTCCTGCAGTGGTATGTGGACGAGCAGGTAGAAGAGGAGGAGTCCTCTGACAGTGTTTTAAAAAAGGTGCTGGCAGCCGGAGGCGATCCCGCTGCCCTCAAGGCAGCGGATGAGGAGCTGGGCAAGAGAGGCTTCAAGTTCCCCCGCGGCTTCCAGATGTTTCCCCGAAAAGGATTATGAGGCCACTTTTTTTTGGCCTCAGATCGCTATCTCGAGCCTGATTTTTATTTTTTCCGGTTTCAGATAAGCTCGGGCTGATCGACCGGATTGACCACATGCCACTGATCGTCTTCCAGGCCGTTGCCCCGGACGTCACCAGCGGAGCTGTCCCTGGAATAGAGGTAAAGCGGCCAGTTCTTAAAGGTGGTCTGCTTTGAGCCATCCGCCCGTTCGATGGTGGCGAACTGGAATGAATTGAGACTTTCGGGAAGGCTCAGGTTCTCCACATAGAAGGGCGGCCATAATATGGCGCAATCACCGTCGCAGGTGCTCGTTCCATGCACACTGCTGTCATTCTGATAGTAGTAGAGGGCAAATCCCGTCTCGTTGACCAGGTAGCTTCCCAGGAACTTGTTCTCGGAGATATTCACGCTGTAGTTCTCATCCTCCGCCAGAGCATTGATGGAGAGAAGAGACACGCACAGCAGCAGGAATGCAACCATTCGGCTCTTTGACATGTATAACACCTCCCTGGCCTGAGTTCATCCTGATAATTAAGCCTGCGGTATGCAAATTACTGAAAAAAATAAAATAGTTTATACTATCAATTTTGCCCGAAGGTCCCTATGCGGGAAACTCCGGATTCCAGCCAGGCCCTAGCCATCTCAGCTCTTGACCTGCTCTTTCAGCAGCCGCTCCTCTGCGTAAAATAGCAGAGATAACAATGCATCTACATCTGAAACGATGTCAGGCGCATTCTTGAGCCGGGCAGCCATCTCTGCCAGGCTGCTCACAGGATAGCCCCAAATCTCAGATCTAACAATCTGGTTGATCATCTCATACAGATTGAGCCTTGCATCTGTCGCATCAGCGGCATTCCCAGTGGCCGACGAGATGTGGATGGCAATAAGAGCATCTGCTGCATCTGCCAGGAGGTTAAGCTTTTCATCTCGAAGCTTGCGGCCCAGTTCCCTAAGCATCTCTATCCGCCATTGATTTTCTTTGAGGAGAGTCAACCTGCTGACAACCTGGACCACAAAGTCGATACCCCCCACAGCATTGCCATTCTCATTGTACTGAACAAGCCGGTACTTGTACCTGGTTCCGGGACGGGCTGTAGCAGGCGCAGTGATGCTGAATCCTGCGAACTCGTGCGTCTTTGCTTTGAGATCGAATTTGAACTTTGTCGATGGGCCGGCACTCATGGGAAGGACGATCCTATCAAAGCGCTGGATTGGCTTAGCAGACAGGGCTTCTGTCTTTAATTCGCTGCTTTCCGCCTCCAAATTGCTCCCCAGATTTATGGCACTTCCTGCGGCCAGGCGAAGGGATAGTTCCTGTTCTCCAGATATGTGAAGACTCATCTCGGTCCCGTGAGGGAATTGAAGAGACACCCTGGACTTCCCAACACCAGTCTCCGATCCTTCGGTCAGAGAGACGGTACCGACATCGACGGTCTTTGCCCCCGTCTTTCCGGCGATTATTGTCGGCTTCAACTTTAAGTTCTTGAACAGCATCTTGACCTTAACGTCTCGCTGCGCATCCATCCGTTTCATCTCGAAGAAGGGATTCTTGGAGGTGATATTCTGAAGGATTATGGGGATAAGCAGTGTCTGAGATGGAGAGATGTAGTCGATGACCAGGTTCTTCTGAGCCAGATTGTTCGAGTCCCAAACGTGGCTTCCCGATGGCACGACCAGGTCCTGAGCGGAATCCACATGAACCAGAATACAGGTATGCCAGGAAGCAGGCGGAATATGACCGGGATCCAGATGCACCTTTGTGATGGCTTCCTCTCCGGGATCTAAAGAGAAAATTGTTGGGCTGATTGTATCCCCGGGCACTACCGGATTGGTGTAGTCGTCCGGATATACGAATTCGGTCCCTGCATAGCTGGCCAGATAGAACCTGGTGCGGACGATCTCAGCCCTTACTCCTGCAAAATTTTGCACCCTAGCATAGATAAAATTATCGACATTGCTGCGTGGATTCTGATGAGACTGGTTTGACTCCCCGTCGTCCTGGTTTCGAATCCAGACATCTGCATTGTTCCAAAAGGGATCGCCTGCAGTAATTCCGACATCTGCTCTATAGGTTCCAGGGAGGGGATCGATGGGATCGGGAACGCCGTCCCCATCAGTGTCCTGCCATCCGAAATGACCTACGGTCCATTTGCAGACCGCGGGAGTGTTGTGGCTCATTATGCAGGGTACTGTGCTGGGATTATCATTCTCGCAATTGTCATTTGGCACTTTCAAATACCCGTAACTCCCTCCCAAAGAACATTTGCTATTGGCGTACTCATCCGGAGCATGGAAAATATGGCCCGTCTCATGGGCGAATACCCGGTCGATCTGGCTGGGTCCCCAATCATCATTACCATATTGAATGACCAGTCTCGGACCGCCAAGGGAGGCATAAGCGAAATGGCGTGCTGGATATTTGGTCAGGAAGGCAATGTACCCCCAATCGGGCCCAGGAAACATGCCGGGCCACTTTGCGGTCCTCATCATGTTTATGTAATCGTACATGCCAGAACTGCCGGCAGAAAATCCCAGCGAGGACATGGCCTGGTCGCGCCACTTGTTTTCCCCTGCCAGAGACGACTGGACCTTTTTGGGATCCAGATTCAACTTCACGTGGTTGACATCGAAAATGAAGTTCAGTTTGGCGCCCGCCGGTGCCATATTGATGAGAATATTAGCCCCTTCTTGAAGCTCTGCCAGCAAAAGCCTGCGTTCATCCTCGGTGAACTCTGCAGAAGAGCCGGATGGACCTTCAACGATGACAACCCCCACTGCCACTGTGCCAATCATGTACATGCTGGTATTATCTGGAACTGGTCTGGTGCTCAGACCGGCCATGGCAAAAGGGGCGCGGCTCTCTTCCACCGGCTCCACATCACCTCCCATGCGTGGATCATGAGAATCCCATGGAGCCCCGTCATCAGCCCTCCTGGCTTTGGCAGCAAGATAGGACTTTCTTGTCCTCAGATTCCAGCCCTGGACCGCCAACAGCGCTGCCTCATCCAGGGAAAGGCTTTCCGGTTTTTCCACCGGGCCGGTATGGATGCTCACTCCCTTCATTTCAGATAGTTTGTTTAATAACTCCGTTCCATCCTGTCCGATTATCAGCCGAAAAGGATACTGCAATGTGACCTTTCCCCCAAACGATCCAATGGCACTTACCACAGCATTGAAATGAGCTGCATCAGCATCTTTATTTAAGATAACCAGAAATTCCGCCATCATTATCACCAGCCAAGCTGTCAATTCGCAGCAAAAAAATTTTTAATTACTTTCTCTGCAAAGATATATTAAATCTTCCCTCAGTCATCCAATGTTGATCATGCCGCCGGGATATGAGGAACATTGTCTTTTTGTCTACTCTGCGGATTTGATGTTTACAGTCGCGAAAGAAAGATCTATAAAATCCGGAGAACCAATGATCAGAAATGAATGGATTTTCTTTTGAGATCCTGCACCGGGATCCGGAAAGCAATGCTCGGACAGGGGTGATAAGAACCAGGCGGGGCGATATCCCCACCCCCTATCTGGTTCCAGTGGCCACCCTGGGCAGCGTGCGCGCCCTGGGATCGGATGACCTGGCCTCCTTGGGCGTCTGCTGCACCCTGGCCAATACATATCACCTGCACCTGAAGCCCGGAGACGGGCTTATCCGGCAACTGGGGGGACTGCACCGGTTCATGGGCTTCTCCGGGCCGCTTTTTACCGACTCGGGCGGCTTTCAGGCCTTCTCCTTAGGCTTTGGAAGAGAGCATAACATCGCCAAGATCGGCAACATCTTCCCCCAGGAGCTGAACAGCTCTCCTCAGGAGATCGATTCCTCTCCTCAGCAGGGAAACTGCCGGGTAAAGAGCGAGGAGGAGGAAGAGCAGTATGATAGCGAGATTTACAGGTCGAACTACAGGAAAAGCTATGGAGGAACTGCGGACAGAGTTGAGAAGGGACCAGGAAGGGCAAACCACAATGGCCAGAAAAATGCCAAAAAGGAGAACCTGACCCGGATAACAGACGAAGGAATTTCCTTCAAGTCCCCAGCCGACGGGAGCTGGCAATTCCTGGACGCAGAGAGGTCGATGAAAATCCAATCCAACCTGGGCTCGGACATCATCATGGCCTTTGACGAGTGCACCTCTCCCCTCTCCGACTACGACTATACCAGAAAAGCAATGTACAGGACGCACGCGTGGGCGGAAGAGTCCATCCGCCATCATGATAAGAGCCAGGCCATCTACGGCATCATCCAGGGAGGGTGGTTTGAGGACCTGAGGCGCAGCAGCACCGACTATATCGTCTCCCAGCCCTTCGACGGCATAGCTATCGGCGGATCTTTAGGCAACAGCAAGCAGGATATGCATCAGGTCCTGGACTGGACGGTTCCCAGGCTGGACGACCGGCCCCGGCACCTCCTGGGGATTGGGGAGATTGACGACATATTCGAGTGCGTGGCCAGGGGAATCGATACCTTCGACTGTGTATCCCCCACCAGAATCGCCCGCAGAGGGAGCCTCCTCCTCTCGCCCCCGTCCGGAGGATCCCGGCAGAACAAGTTCCATCTGAACATAAAGTCCGCCCGGTTCAAAGAGGACGCTCTGCCCGTCGATCCCCTCTGCTCCTGCCCGACCTGCCGGAGCTACTCCCGCGCTTATCTGCGCCATCTGTACGTTTCGGGAGAGCTCTCCTACTTCCGCCTGGCAACGCTGCATAACCTCCATTTCATGCTCCGCCTGATGGAAGAGATAAGGGAGAGCATAAGAAGTGGCAGCTTCACAGAACTAAAAAATAAATGGCTAAAAAATGGCTGAAAAGGATTTAGCGGGATATATTCTGGGGCAGAAGGGGTCCGGGTTCCCTGGTGGGTGGCGGAGGATCGATAAGACCCAGGCCACCATAATCCTCTGCGGCTTTTATCTCTTCATCTCCCTGGCGGGAAACATCGCCGCCACCAAGGTCACATACTTCGGCAGCCTGGTGATGGACGCCGGATTCATCTACTCTCTGACCTTCACCTGGCGGGACCTGATCCACAAGCAGTTGGGGGAGAGAGCGGCCCTCACCACCATCTGGCTGGCGGCAGGCTTCAACCTGCTCGCGGCCATCTATTTTCAGCTGGTGGTCCTCCTGCCCGCCCAGACCGACTGGGCAGGTAGCGGCGGGCAGGCAGCCTGGACATTTCTCTTCGGGATTCTGGATCCCTCCAGCCAGGGGTGGCAGTCGCTCTTCTCCCTGCAGATGAGAATCGTCTTAGCCTCCATTCTCACCGCCCTCTCCGCTGAGCTGATCGACACCAGGGTCTACCGCTTCTGGACAGGAGGGAAGCGGAAATACTGGCCCCAATGGACGCGGGTCTTTGCCTCCAATGCCGTCTCCATACCCCTGGATAGCCTTCTTTTTCCGGTGATCGCCTTCCTGGGGATCTTAGGGGCAGAAGGGCTGGTGCAGATGATCTGGACCAACATCCTGGTCAAGGTGGCGATCACCCTTCTGGTCTTCTGGACCATCTACCTGGTTCCCGAGAAGCCGATCTACCTGGATGACTGAGGCTCACATTGAGGCAGTGAGCAAAAAAGAGCCCAAAAAAGATTTGCGGCTTCAGATCCCAGAGCCATTTCAAACCTCTACCCGCCCAAAGTCAATGCTAAGCCTTGAAAGTCGCCTCTTCCAGGTCAAGAACTTTTCCATCTTCACCGGTTACGCTTGCGTTAATGGTGTAGTTGCCAAAAGGAAGCTCAGACTCAATGTCGACAGGCAGGCGGAATAACCAGGTACCACCTGGCAGCAGGGCACTTCCACTCTGCTGGGATGCTATTGCCACAGTCTCCCCTTCCTCGGTCTTCAATTCCACACTGGCGACGGGCTTGAAATGATAATTGCCAGTATTATCAAACCTAAGGTTCACTGTGACACCATCATCATTCTTAATTGCCCCAAGGTCCCTGATCAGCCCGCTCTCCACGATCTCGCTGCCAGAAATCCGGAGCAGCACTGGAACCTGGATTGCAGTCATGATCCGGACGTGCTTATTTACCTCCAGCGGATTGAGAGTGTTCAATATAAACAAAGCAAACCAGCCACCCGAGCCCACAACCGCCG
>JAXDAR010000160.1:0-3844 GCA_034679645.1 Methanothrix sp.
GCCCGGAAGCTTCATGGGCTCTAGGAGAAGTGGGCTGGGATAAAAGGTTAATTGCTGGGCCATCAGATTAGTATAGCCCGCCCCGCAAAGGCTGCTTCGAGAAATCATGGATATTCTAGTTGCCGAGTTTGCCTCCGCCCTGGGTCTGGGCGGCACCCATGAGCTGGAGGGCAGGGCCATGCTCTCTGCCCTGGTGGAGAGCTTCGAGTCCAGCGGACACCAGGTGGTCTATCCCAGCAGCGGCCCCAGGATCAGAGCGGGCGAGCCCATAATGCTGGATGGTGAAAAGGAGTTCGAATCTCTTTTGGAATCAATCGACGTGGACGCCGCCCTCCTGATCGCCCCTGATGGCCTGCAGCCGCATTTTTTGGAGATAATCGAGGGCCACACAGCCAATCTGGGCTCAAGCCCCGCTGCTGCCCGGCTGGCGGCAGACAAGCTGCTCTGCACCCGCGCCCTGGCGCGCGCCGGCGTTCCGGTGGCCGAGATCGTGGAGCGGCCCGATCCGGTGGAGAAGGGCTGCCTGCAGTACGTGGTCAAGCCGCGCACCGGCTCGGGCTCAGAGGGGGTGAGGATCACCACTTTTGCCCGGGCAGGCCCAGAGGAGATCGTCACCCGCTACCATGAGGGGCTGCACCTCTCCGCCAGCTTCATCGTGGGCGAAGAGGGCTTCCTGCCCATAACCCTCAACCGCCAGCTCATTGACTTCAAGGACGGCGGCATGAGCTACCAGGGTAGCCAGGTGCCCTACAACACTCCCCGAGGGGAGGAGATCTGGGAGGCGGCCAAGAAGGCGGCAGACGTCCTGGGTTTGCGCGGCTATGCGGGGATAGACTTCGTCCTGGGGGAGAGGTCGTGGGCAGTGGATGTGAACGCCAGGCCGACAACATCCATAATCGGCATCGCCCGGGTGATGAAAGAGGAGATCGGAGATTTGATAGTCCGGGCCCGATTCGGGGGACTGCCGGAGAGGGTGCATATCGAGGGGGAGTATACATTCCGGAAAGGCGACCTGGCCTGAACGGCTCGAGGTGAGCAGCAAAAGAAAAATAAGGCCTTTTTGGCCCTTGATGCGCTTCGTGCCTTCGGCCCCTCTTCACACCTCGAGAAACTCCGCCTTCTTCATGAACTCCACCACGTCCTCTTCGCCGGGCAGGTCGGTGCTCGCTCCGGGAGTGACGATGTTCAGGGCGGCCACGGCAGAGGCGAACTTGACCGCCTCTTCGTTCGAATACCCCCGGTACTTGGCATGGATGAATCCGGCGGTGAAGCTGTCCCCTCCCCCGGTGGTGTCCACCACTTTGACTTTGTAGGAGGGCACCCGGAAGGTCCGTTCATCATCTAAAACCAGTGCACCCTTCACATCCAGGGTGACGATCACCGTCTCTGCACCGTACTCCTTCAGCTTCTTGATAGCGGAATCGACATCTTTCTCCCCGGTTATCAGCATCGACTCCTTGCCGTTCATGATTATCACCTGGCTGTTACGCATGGCATGCTTTAGCTCCTCCGGCCGGTGGTTGACCATGCTCATGCTGGGGTTCATGATGATGCAGATCCCTCTCTTCCTGGCCTCTTCTATGGCCTTTTTCATCAAGGCCATATTCTTCTCGCTTATCAGGCTGGTCAGGACCATCGTATCGACCTTATCAAAGACCTCGAGATTTAGGTCCTCTTCACCCAGGAGGGCATTGGCCCCTCTGCTGGTCAGGACGGTCTTCTCGCCATCATAGAGAAAGACCAGGGACATCCCGGTCAGGCCCTCCTTTAAGGTGACATACTTGGTGATTGCGCCGTGAATCCTCAGATTTCTCAGGTACTCCTCGCCGTGGTCGTCTTTGCCCACTGAACCGAGGATGTAGGTGTTTGTGCCCAGCTCCGCCAGGTTGGTGGCCAGGTTGTGGGCCGAGCCGCCTGTATCCTGGTTGAGCTCATCGAGGGTGATCTTGGAGTCGAAGGGAAAACAGAGATTGTCATCCACCACCCTGAACCTGGACGATCTGGCGATCAGGTCCACGATTATCCCGCCCACCACCAGCACGCCCTTATGATTAATGGTGCATTCTTCAAGTCGCATGCTCCTCCGGAAGGCTCTGCTGATAGATAACATTAAGGGCAATATTAAGTGGCTCTTCGCTGTTTCCTATGGGTAGAGCTGGGGCCACTATCTCTCTCGTCTTTGTGCCTTTGTTCCTCTGTGGTGAAATCGTGATGCTTGGACCTCACCACAGAGGAACAAAGGAAAATTCCCTTGCAGTACATTATCCACACAATTTAGCGAAGAGCCTATTAAGCTCCGCTTTTTCCGGCCAAAGCCCGGCAGCTTTTCATGGATATCGGAGCTTCATCATCGGCCTAATCCATTCAATCTCCTTCTTCAGTCGATTTCATTCGGTCTCTAAGAAAGAGAGAAAAGCGACCTGCCATAAGCCAGATAGATCAGGCCGAGCAGCAGAGGCTGATGAAGAATGTAGATGGCCAGGGAGTTTCTGCCCAGGAACAGGAGTCCTCTGATCGGCGTCCATCTGCTGATATCGGGCAGGGGAAAGCGGCGCTCAAGGTCCCGGTAGAGCAATGATCCCGTGGCCACTCCCATCAGCACCATTCCGAACCAGGGAAATAGAGGAGTATAGTCCAGGGAGACGAAGTCCGGAGGGGCCAGGCCAAGCCAGATGAGCCAGGTAAAGTCGACCTCAAGCCCCTGGATGTAAAGACCCAGCAAGATCGCTGCCAGCCCCAAAAAAGCGTTCACTATGCCCAGGCGGAGGAGGGGATAGGCCAGGATCAGGGAGATGGATATGAGGTGCAGTATTCCAAAGAGGATATAGCCCCTTCCAATCAGGATATAGGTTGCAAGGGTGATTCCCATAGCCAGGCTCATTATCCACAGGCTCCTTTTCCAGAGACTGGCAGGGTACTGGCTCAACTGGCCGGCCAATTTCGCCCGGGAGTGGCTCAGAGTGAGGGATACGCCCACCAGGAGGAGAAATAGGGAGGCGGTGAGGCGGGCCAGATAAAACCAGAATCCTCCGGACAGATCGATCTCATAGATCTTGAAGTAGTCCAGGTCGAATGCCAGGTGGAAGGCGACCATCATTATAATGGCCAGTCCCCGAAGAAGGTCCACCTCCCACAGGCGGCCTATCCGGCAGTTCTGGCCGTTATTCATAGAAAGCTGATGTGCAGACGATGCTTTATAGGTATGGTCCTGATTTTTTCTCTATCGAAAAGGGTAAACGCAAGGGTGGCTTTGAGGAGACCGAGATGTTTTGACCATGACCGAACAGAACCGCAGGTACGTTCAAAAAGAGATCGGCAGGCTCCTCTCCGATATCTGGCGGATCAAAGGGCTGGCGGAGCAGGAGTACGGCCCGCAGCATTCCATCACCAAAAAGCTCGCCGGCATGCATAGGGATGCACAATTGTTGCTGCAAGAGGCCGCAGGCAAATAGCTGCTATAGGTTTAAATAAAAAGAGTCTGACAATAAGGGATAATGCGCAGGCTGACTGCTTATATCTCCGGCAAGGTGCAGAAGACCGGCTTTCGGGCGCGGGTGGTTTCTATTGCCAGGGACTTTGGACTGTCCGGATATGTCCAGAACCTCGATGACGGCCGGGTTAAGGTGATAGCGGAGGGTGAAGACTACGATTTGGAGAGCCTTCTTGCCGCCATAAACATCAAGAATACTCTGATCCAGGTGGCAGATATCCAGAAGGATTATTCAGCAGCATCAAATGATTTTCAGGGATTTTTTAAGGTGGTCTCGGGAAGTGGAGAGACCGATCAGAGGATCGACCAGGCGGCAGAACTGCTCAAAGAGCTGATCTCTGTAAACAAGGATGT
>JAXDAR010000161.1:0-15208 GCA_034679645.1 Methanothrix sp.
GTCGATGAATGAATTGAGTGCGAAATGATCATCATTATACGCTTTAGTTATGGTCTGAAGGGTTGCAATGACGACATCATCATCCGGATTGATATCTGCCACGTGGAAATGCCCTAGTGTCCCTGAAACAACCCTCACTCTCAAAATGGATTTCGGCTCTGCGATCTTCCCAACATGATCTCCAAAGCTGTTATAGGCCTGCTCCAGGAGGTGATGCGTGTGAGCCATCCAAAGAACTTTATAACCATCGGAGATTGCGGTCAGGCAAAGAAATCTAATTGAAGTGAACGTCTTTCCTCCGCCAGTGGGTAAAACAAGGATACCTCCCGCGTATCCGTTTTTCTTTGCCTTATACCACTTGATCAATTCATCTATGGCCATCCTCTGATGGCCTGCAGGTTCTTTTGTGTATGCTCTTCGAGCGGCATTCAGGTCATATTCGCTATAAAACTCCCGTCTATTATTGCTTTTCATTTTAAGTTCCCTTTCGCAATATTCAGTGCATTAAGGCATATTGGCTACAATTAAAGAGACTTTCGCTTGAAAATAGGAAATAGATTTAACCTCATCCCGCCTAAAATACCCTCGAATGAATCCAATAGATCAGGTTACGGAGACTGCAGCGAAGATCAGCAGCATGGAGATCAGGGGAGCAGGACGAATCGCCAACGCCGCCGCTGCCTCTTTGAAGGAATATGCTCTGGCCGTCCAGGCGGAGAGCCTCGAAGACCTCAACCAGAAGACTGCGGCTGCCGCAGACCTGCTCCTCAAGACCAGGCCAACGGCAGTCTCCCTCTCCAATGCCATCAGAATGGTGATGAAGTATAAGGGAGAGGACATCGACGGCGCTCGCCAGGCCATAGCCTCCAATGCCGACCGCTTCATAGAGAACTCCCAGAAGGCAGTGGAGAAGATCGGCCAGATCGGCAGCAGGAGGATCAGAGATGGGGATACCGTCCTCACCCACTGCAACTCCAATGCTGCTATCTCCGTGATCAGTGCCGCCCACAAATCCGGGAAGAATATCAGGGTGATAGCCACCGAATCCCGCCCCAGGTTCCAGGGAATCACCACCATCGGCATGCTCGACCGGATGGGCATAGATACGGAGCTGATCGTGGACTCGGCAGTGCGGACGGTGATGAACGATGTGGACCTGGTGGTGGTGGGCGCAGATGTGATCACCGCCAATGGCACCCTGGTGAACAAGATCGGCACCGCCCAGATCGCCCTGTGCGCCCGCGAGGCCAGGACCAGCTTCATGGTGGCCGCCGAGACATATAAGTTCAGTCCAAAGACGATTTTAGGAGAGCTGGTGACAATCGAGGAGCGGGAGGCCACAGAGGTACTGGCGGACATCTCCAAATACAAGCACGTCCGGGTGCGCAATCCAGCATTCGATGTCACTCCTCACCAGTATATCGATCTGATCTGCACCGAGGCAGGAGCCATATCGCCGGAGATGAGCTATCTGATCATTCGGGAGCGGCTGGGCTGGGAGATGGAGGAGGAGGGCTAGCTGAAAAAAAGTCGTTATCCACTGCATACACAGATTATTTTTTAGCCTTCTTGATCACGGGCTCAAGTTCATCCAGGATCTTCTTGTGCGCTTCATCAGAGACACTGCGTTTGAGCTCAAGCTCTCTTTCAGAGAGACGTCTGATCTTTCCTTCTGGCAGAGATTTTGATAGCTTGCTGAAAACATCCATAACTAATTTCAGGTCGGCCTCAGGGATCTCTGCTTCCCTAGCATGGTTCATCATGGCTGCGAGTCGAATGCCCGATGGATCTCCGCCCCATTCTCTTATCAGGTTGACACAAGCAGTCTCACCGCAATTCACTATTGCAATGGTCTCTTTTGCCGTGCCGCAACAGCCAGGCTTCCAGGAAGCGTCAATTATATAGCAACCGGGAGGCACATCGATCTCAGCATGGCCCATCTTGAGAGTGGTCTCATAGATCAAATCCTTGTTTCGAGAGCAACAAGGTCTTGCCCAGGCAAAACCGTTCATCTCGGCCACTGTACAATCATCGGGTTCCCTAACCCATATGTTGATCTTTCCATATCCCATATCTAACACCCACCATTTATTACTTTCTGGCTTTTTTTCACCAAAAAAATTAATCTTTATAACTTTAGATCTGTAAGTACTTATACCTTTCTATAAATAATACTCGTTTGAAACCTTTGATTTTGCTCAGAAATTAGGAAATAGGAAAAAAGATTGAAAATAGATTGTTAATCCTGAGCACTCATTTCTGTTCCAAAGTTATGGCCAATGCACCTCTCACATCATGTCTGGGGGCAAGAGAATCCGAGCTGGACATGGACCAGATGATACTGACCATCTGGCCCGGCTGGAAGGACTTGTCAAAAGGATCCTGCGTGTTCATCTTCCTCTTGAACTCTATCACTGTCCACCCGTCGGATTCATTCCCGCCGAATTCCAGAATATCATCTCTGCCTCCCAGATCTTCATCCGGAGGATGAGGTCCGTAGGTTCCTGTGGAGTTCAGATCAAGGACGGTCGCTTTACCACCGGAAACCCAGCCCATGATCATATCTGCACCCATCATCGCCTGGACCGGCTCAAAACCTATGGCCACAAAGCCTTCTGTTCTGCCTTCCAGGCCCATGAGCAGCTCATCGGCATTATTCCTCCAGTGAACTTTGTACCTCCCACTGGATAAATTGAGGTTCTCTGCATATTCCCCTGCAGAGATGACGCCATCCGGGACCCATTCTGCAGTTCCTTTTTCGGTGCTGATCTCAGTGGAATTGGAGGCTGATGACAGAGAGGCAGCCCCTGTGGAATTTGCCGGATCAATTGCTGCTGCCTCTATCTTCAGTTCTGCGGTACTGTTCTGGCTTTGGTTTGAGATTTCCGCAGTTGTGCCGGATTTCAGGGCGATCAATGAAGGATCAGCTCCGTCTCCAGCCGGCCATACGATGAGGTCACCGGCCACAGCAGGCCAGGCATTGATCCCGGCAGGCGCCTGATAGGTGAAAAGCTCTTCTCCGGAATCGGCCTTCAAGGCATGGATAGTACCATTTAACTCCGCAGTGAAGACCAGGTCGTTTACAACCGTGGCCCCACCTAAAGCCATGCTATCGAAATACCTGATCCAGTGGATCTTGCCATTAGATGCATCTATGGCTACCAGCTCCCCTGTGGCATCGCTTATGGGAGATGAGTTTCGTGAGGATGGAGTCCAATTTGTGAACCTGTTCACCACCGGGACGAAGAGAAGGCCATTGCTGTAAGCCATGGGCGTCTCAACCCCTCCCAGAGTACCGGGGAATATGCTGATGGTCTCATTAGGCAGCACATCCAGTTGCGATGTCTCGTCAAACCTGCCCACCACCGTCGACCAGAGAATCTCGCCAGTGCTTCGATTGAAGGCATAGACCTTGCCCATCTTGCCTGCACCAAATACAACCGATTGCGCTGAGCCGCTGATGTTCTGCTCTGCCAGTATCGGAGATATCTGGAAGTCTAGGTCGAAGAGGTCGTGGGCCAGCACCTGACGGAACCAGACCAGCTCCCCGGTCTTATGATCAAGAGCCAGAATGCTGTCGGTATAGAGGTTCGGACCGGGGCGGCTGGTGCCGCTGGGCCATTCCTTCGTTCCGGGAAATGGTGCCGGATTTCCAATACCCCAGAATGTCAATCCGGTCTGGGTATCGACCGCAGGGGGATACCAGGCACCTCCGCCGCTATTGACCTCTGGATGGCCCCAGAGATCATCAGAGTCCACAGTGGAAAAGCTCCAGACCACCTCGCCGGTTTCGGCATCCAGGGCGTAAATGACCCCGATTCCTCCTGGGGCATAGAAGATGTCTCCTGTGCCTGGAACGGTGGAGACATAAACCAGGCCATCGTAGACCACAGGTTGGATGTCAATCCCAGTTGTGGCTATATCTGAAAGCTTCGTTCTCCAGATCTCTTCCCCTGTCTCGCCATCCAGGGCGGTGATATTGTACAGATCGGAGGCAACGAAAACCTTTCCCAATCCTACTGCAGGACCGTTAGGGCCGACGACATTTGAGACGTTATAAAGCTTTGACCATAGAACCTCTCCCGTCTGGAGGTCCAGGCAAAAGACGTTACATTTCAGGTCCTGCAGATAGACCTTATCTCCTACTATGATCGGGTTGCTGGCTGCCGCTCCAAAGGCTGACATCCCGGGAATGGGAAATGACCAGGCAACGCTCAGGTTGGCGACATTTCCAGAGTTTATCCGGGAATCAAAGGTTGATCTGCTGTTCTCGTAATCCTTATTGGGAAGCGGCCAGTCCTGGGCAGAGTCGGCAACCTCGGGAGGGATTGGGTCAGCATTTACCACCGGGCACAATCCCGTGAACACTACCAAGAAAAGGATTGGAATGATAACCGAAATCCGGATCGATCTGTTTTCTATCATTTTGTCTATCACCTCATCTCATTATCCGATGCTCCAGCATGGTATTCAGTTCAACTTTTATTCAATTCAGTCTTTATTCAACTCAGGCTCTCTCTTCCTGATGATTTCTGCCATTGGGGCAGGAAAAATATCGAATAGATATTTGGGTACTATCTTATAAAAAGGTTGGCAGGGATTGGATTCTATCGAGCACGTTAGATACACTATTCATCATCCCTATCACTCATCCGCTTTAATCATCATTCTTCTGTCCTCCCCCCAAAACTCTCAGAACGAGGATTTTTCCTTTGCGGGCTCTCTGATGATAAGGATCCAGCTCCATTGTGGCAACGAAGAACTGCAGCGATCGGGCGTGCTCTCCCAGCTGCCGCAGGGCCTCCCCCTTATTGCATAAGGCCTCGCAGTCTTTCGGATCGATCTCTATCGCCCGGTTGAAATCCTCCAGGGCCTCATCATATCTTTTCATCATGCACAGGGCAGAACCCCGGTTGTTCCAGGCATCGGCATTTTCCGGTTGAATGGCCAGCGACCGGTCAATGGAGATCAGTGCCTCATCGAAGCGCCCAATCCTGCCCAGAGCCGCTCCCCGGTTGTTCCAGATCTTCGGCTTTTCCGGATCTATTTCTATCGCTCTATCGTAGCTCTCTATGGACTCGTCAGGCCTTCCCATCTTCTCCAGAACCACTCCCCGGTTATACCAGGCTCTGATGTATTGCTCGTCCCTCTTCAGGATTAGGTCGAATATCTCCAGGGCTTTTTGATACCTCATATTCCGATAGTGGACCACGCCGATGTTATTATGAGCATCTAGATATCCATCATCGATCTCGATCGCCCTGACAAAAGATTCCGCCGCCCTGTCCGACATCCCCTGGCGGCAGAGGGCCAGTCCTCTGCTGTTCCATAAATCCTTATCCTCTGGCTCCATCTTCAAAGCCATCTCATATGCCGCGGTGGATTGAGCGTACATCCCCTGCCGGTAGAGATCGTCCCCTAAAGCGGCCCAGTCGCGGGCGGTTCTGGGACCTTTTTGGGCTCTTTCATTTTTCTCTTCCGAAGAAGATCCCGATGAATCCATATAGTCCTATGGGCGCCTTCGATTGATATAATTATTCAAGCTTCCTGCACCGGCCAATCTCCCAAGGCTTTAATATGCCAGGATCAAACCATTGGTCACTGGTGGCAGATTGATCTTCAAGAGGAGCAAAAAAGAGGGAAGGATAAGGGTGAAGATTTTCGTTAATTATGGGGATAGCAGGATCGAGAAAACAGACATTTCCGTTCATCCTGCCAGCAGCGTTCTGGATGCCCTCAAGATGGTCTCAAACGTAGAGTATACCCCGGATGAGAGCGCCACCGGCCACATGGGCTCCATGATAACCGCCATTGACGGATTTAAAAATGATCGCACCCATTTCTGGTTGTACTACATAAGAGATGAGGACGACTGCGGCTGGAGGCTGCCCATGAAGACGCCGGATGCAGTATCAATCGACAGGAATACCATGATCGCCTGGCGGTATCATGAAGTGGCACAGGGCAGCCTGGGCAGGAGTGAAAATCAGATGTTCGGCCCATTGTATTCCAGAGAATGCCTGTTGAGGATCAAGAGGTGCAACCGGCAGTTCTGATGGTTAAATGAAAAAAGGAAAAAATGAGAAAATAAATGAGAAGCTGAATGGGATCATGATCAGCCAGACTCCATCCCATCCGTATCCTTCGGGTCCCTTCACATCATTATCTCATAGCTGTCCTTATGCGGATTGATGAGCAGCTTTTCGGCAATCTCCCGGGCGGTGATCTGGGCCTCGGGCTTGAGCAGCCGGAAGTACAGCTTCCAGACGGTCGCTTTCTTCACATCCACCACATTCTGGTAGCCCAGCCTCTTTCTCAGCCTCTCCCGGATGGCTATCGCCTCGCCGTCCTCGATATGCAGGGCGACTTTAACCGGCACATAGCCCTCCTCGAACTCCAGCCGGTCTATCAGGACCTTATGGCTCTCCTTGTTCTCATTGACCAGCTCGCGGGCAAAGGCTCTGGCCAGCTCTTCAGGGTCCCCGGAATCGACCTGGATGGAGAATAGCCTTTCTTTTTTCACATCCTCCAGGACCTTTCCATATCCCAGACGCCTGACCAGGGTGTTTTTCACTGTGGCTGCTTCTGCATCCGGTATCTTCAGCCAGACGCGCAGATTGATCAACATGACTCCACCTCGATGTATCGCTTCATCGACTCGAATATCCGCCTTCCAGGACCGGGCTCATTGGGCCGGTGCTTTCTTGGATCGAATGATGGAAGCTGCCAGGCAAAGAATGCTCTCTCCGGATGGGGCATCATTCCCAGGACGTTCCCTTCCGGATTGCAGATGGCGGCAATGCTCTCTGTGCTGCCGTTCACATTCACTGGGAACTCATCTATCATCCGGCCGTTCCGGTCGCAGTAGCGGAAGACCACCTGCTCCTGATCATTAAGCTTTTTGATCAGTCCGGGCGATGCCGTAACCAGGTTTCCCTCTCCATGGGCGATCGGTATCTTTAAAAGAGCCCCCATCTCAATCTGGTATGAGCCGCTGCATCTTCTGGATGAGGCATCATGGCGCAGGCATACCCAATCACAGTAGTAGCCCCGACGAACGATCTCTCCTTTTGAGACCATCACGTTCTGGGCCAGGGCCATCTCCACCTTTCCCCCGCCGGACACCTGACCGGGCAAGAGGCCTGTCTCCACCAGGATCTGAAATCCATTGCAGATTCCTAAGATCGGCTTATTCTTTGCCGCCTCTTCCTTCAGGGCTTTTAAGACCGGCTCCTTGGAGGCGATCGCTCCCGCTCTCACCCGGTCCTGATAGGAGAATCCTCCCGGAATGATGAACCCGTCAAAGCCGGACAGCTCTCCCTCCGGCCGGTTCCAGCGGAATATCTCCCCCTCCATTCCCACCTCTTTGACCGCCACCAGGGTCTCAAACTCGCAGTTCGTCCCGGGGAACTGCATCACTGCGATCTTCATCTCATCGCCTCCACAAGACCCCTGGTCCATGCATTCCTCGCCTCATCCAGGTCCAGGTCAGCCACTGTCTCCCCCAATCTGGTTATCCTGATTCTCCTTTTCGCCGTCACCCTGCCTATCTTTGCCGGCAGGAGGTCATAGCTTTTCAATAACTCCTCCAGCCTCTGCTCCTTTCCTGCCTTCGCCTCCAGCAGGAAGCCCGAGGACTCTGAGAACAGCAACTTATCAGTTCTCAAATCCAGGTCGCCGCACACCGCTCCATCCAGGTCCAGCTCGATCCCGAACCTGGCCGGCCGGGCTGCGGCCATCTCCATGGCCGTCGCCGCCAGCCCGCCGTTGGATATGTCATGCGCTGCAACAACCAGCCCCTCATCTATGGCATCGATGACCGCATAGATCATGCTCCTCTCCAGATCGAATCGAACCTGAGGAACATTGGCTCCCATAACTCCGTGAATGGTCTGGTAGTACTCCGAGCCGCCCAGTTCATCGAACCTGGGCCCGATAAGATAGAGATCTTCTCCCGCTGCTTTCAGTTCCATGGTGATTGCTTTGTCGAAATCCTTTATGATTCCCACACAGGCGATCACAGGGGAGGGGTCCACAGAACCCTGGGGGGACTCATTGTAAAAGCTCACATTTCCTGAGACTATGGGCACAGGGATTCTCTCATCCTCATAGTCCTTCAGCCAGAGATTCCTGCAGGACTCGGCCAGGCCCTTCACTCCTTCTCTGAACTCCCAGAAGGCCTCGGGCTTCTCCGGATTGCCGTAGTTCAGGCAGTCGGTGAGCGTGGCCGGCGTCGCTCCTATGGCGGCCACATTTCTCATCGCCTCGGCCACCGCGGTTGCTCCTCCCCAGTAGGGGCTTATCCGGCCGTAGAAGGGATTGGAGTCAACAGCCAGCGCCACGCCGAACTTCTCCCCCCGCACCGGGGCGATGAGCCCTGCATCTGCCTCGCCCGGCCTGATCACCGCATTGCCCATGACCTCGGTATCATAGTAGCGATATATATGCTCACGGGAAGCGATATTCGGCGACCTCAGTATCTTAAGCAGGACCTGGTTGTAGTCCTCTGGCTCGCTGATTTCAGGTTCAGCCTCGCTGTAGATCCTCTCTAATTCCATTCTCTGGTAGCGGATGCCTGCGGTGAGGTGCTGGATGGGCACATCGCATTCTATCGTTCCCTTGTACCGGACGGTGAACCGATCACCGGTATTGATCTTGCCCACAACGCTCGCCCTTGCTCCCTCGTAGACGTTGGGCAGGTCCCAGTCCTCATTGTAGATCTTCAGGATCTTCTCTCTCAATTCCTCCGGGGCGATGATCAGGAAACGCTCCTGGGTCTCGGCTATGCTCAGCACTTCGGGAGGGAAGTCTGCCGCCTTATGCATCTCGTCCAGGTCGATTTCCATGCCGAAACCTCCCGCCGCCCCCATCTCCGACGTGGCGCAGGTGAAGCCCCCGCCGCCCAGGTCCTTGAACCCGATCTCGATTCCCGACTCCCGCACCATATGGAATAGATCGCTGTTCGCCTTGAAGAGGACGTTCTTCAGGAAAGGATCCGGGATCTGCACTGCTCCCCGGTTGGTCTCTTCGTCCTCCTCTCGCAGGGCCTCAGAGGCAAAGGTGACCCCGCCAAGTCCTGAGGAATCGGTTGGTTTGCCCACTAAGATCACGTCGTAGCCTTTCTCACCCGCCAGGGGGGGAGCGCGGGAGCGGATGATCTGATCGCGGCGGACTATTCCCAGGGATACCACATTCACCAGGCAGTTGTCATCGAAGCTATCATTGAAGACCACATCTCCGGCCATGTTCGGCACTCCCAGGGCATTGCCGTACTGCCAGATTCCGTCCACCACTCCCTCTGCCACCCAGCGGACCTTGCTGGCCTTGGGGCCGAATGGATTTCCGAAGCGCAGCGGGTCGGCAGTGGCCACCACTGTTGCCCCCATGCAGTTCACATCGCGGACGATCCCCCCGATGCCCGTCGCTGCTCCTTCATTCGGCAGGATCTGGCTGGGGTGGTTATGGCTCTCATGGGATATGACCACGCACCATCTGTCATCGATGGCCACTATCCCCGAGTCTTCGACCGGGCCCATTACCACATTGGGGGCATCTGAGGGCAGGAACTCCTTCAGTGTGGCGCGGGAGCTCTTGTAAGAGCAGTGCTCGGACCACATGGCATCATAGCAGAACAGCTCGGTGAGGGTGGGATCGCGGCCCAGAACCTCGGCGATGGAACGCGCTTCATCGACGGACATGCCTATGCCCGCCCCGCGCAGACTTGATTCTACTTCAGGATCGGCAAGACCGATTATCTTCAATTGGGTACACCTCTGGTAGCTAAGCTAATGCATACGAGGAACGTTATGAATTTATCGATTCGAGTGAGATGACCGCTCTCTTTCCAAAAAAAATTGCGTCCTGCGCCTGTAATTTAGACCAGAGCCCCTTCCTCCACCGTTGCCAGCACCTGCAGGCCAGATCCATCCAGATCTTTATGCGCTCCCCCAATAGCATAGATCTTGTCATGGGGAACGGCAGCGGCTGCCGCAGCCAGGAACCATCTGGATGTTGGCAGGGGTGGTTTGATCGTCCAGGAGTCGTTGACCGGATCGTATTCTTCCACCATATCTGTCGGACGGCAACCATAGAGCCCTCCAAGGGCATATACCATGTCATTGCTCGCCCCAGCCGCAGCCAGGCAGTATCTCCCTGCGGACATTGGAGCCCGGGTGGTCCAGGTATCTGTCTTCGGATTATACTCCTCGACGATGTTCAATGGGATTCCCTCTTTGCCCATTCCTCCAATCGCATAGATCATTCCGTTTGTTGCTGCAGCAACCGCAAGCTCTCCTCTTGGAGTAGGCATGGGCTTGAGAGCCTTCCAGACGTCATTCAATGGATCGTAGCACTCAACCGTGTCCAGGACCCACCCCTGCTCTTTTGTCCCCCATCCGCCGATGGCATAGATTTTCCCATCCTTTGCTCCCAGGGCGGATCCAAAAAGGGATCGAGCGGTTGGCATCGGTGTCCTGGTGGTCCAGAGGTCTTTCATTGGATCGTATTCCTCAACGATGTCAAGCGGCATTTGATTATATCCGCCTATAGCATAGATCTTGCCAGTGATTGCAGCGGTCATGGACAGATCGGATCGTTTGGTTGGCATCGGGCTTTTCGTAATCCAACTGTTGGATAAGGGCATGAATTCCTCCATGGTTCCGACGGGATTGCTGAGCGTGTCCTGATCCGGGCCAGGTTGGACTGCTGAATCTCCGCCGCAAGCATATACCCGTCCCATGCTGATCGCTGCTCCCATGCACGATCGAGGTTGATTTATACTCGCTCTTGTCTTCCATGTTATTTGCATAATTTCACCTTTTAAATTTAATTATTCAGCAGATCTTTGGTATACGACTTTCCGTCACTGGTTTGTGCCATAATGTTGCGCTGGCCGATATTATTGTCAAAACGGACCAGACGGTCAGAAGTTGTCGGACCATTAGCACAGGAAAGTGTCGATGCTGGATCTGCGTTACTTGGATCTTTATCGGCGCTAACATACATCAATAGACTTTCCTGGCCTGATTTGGGTATCCATTCAAATGGACCGACCACTACTTCGTCACCCGGATTTATGGTATTTCCCGGAGGACTCAGCTCGGGAGTGGTCAGGGGATTCCAGCTATCTGGCCAGATGAGATTGGCAGATTGTCTGCAATGATATCCCCTTACCACCACATTGTGTGCTGTTTCACTCCCTCGATTTTTAACCCTCACGTAGATATGATTTACGATATTCTGGCATGGCGTCTCATTCCCCGTGCCGCCGTCGGGATGGTGACGATTCCATATATCCTGATTTTCCCAGAAGACCTCCTGATATTCGTATCCCCCACCGCGGCCACCGTCGATATAGACGTCAACATTGCCCTGCAAAGTGAACTCTGACCAGAAACCTCGCAGCCGGAAGGCATCCCACATAACCTTATGACCCACTCCGCCATATTCCGGAAGGTCGATATTCTCGTCCACCATGGCCATAGCAGCGTCCATCATATTTGGATTGGTGGTCAGATTGAAGTAAACCAGGATCATGGTTCTGAGCAGCTCGTCGCGGGCTGCCCTCTGGGTGGCTGTGCTCGCCGAATCGCCTCCTATATTGCAATAAATATCCCATAGTGCTGCTGCCCAGATCTCGCCATCGTCGTGCTCCTCGTCCGCCCAGTCGTCAGGATAGATCTTATTGCCGTCTACCCGGCGCAGGCCCCCGGGTGCAAAAACCCAATCCTCAAACACCTCCCTTTGAAATGGATGATCAGGAGAGAAGTAGACACAGGCAAGGATATCGCTGAAACCTTCGCCTAGGGCGCGGGATTCCAGCCGCCCCGTCACGGGATTGGGAACGCCGGACGGTCCGTAGCCAGGATTCATGTTGTCCATTATTGCATGATTATATTCATGGTAGATGCAATCCGCATCCTCTGCCCTATCAGGTTGGCAGTCGCCGGAATCTCCGAAGTGCAGGCCTTTATCTCCCGGCGAATAGAATCCGCCTCCTCCGTTTCCATTATCATGGGCATCGGCTTCAATTTGCCTGTTGTTGGCATTATTGATGCCAAGGGTGTTCTGGATGTACCTCTGCAGGGTGTCTACATGATAGTATACCATAACCGCCTCAAATCCGTCGTTGTCACTCTGGTAGTTGAAGGCGGATTCTGTCTCTTCAGGAGGAGCGATATTGGGAGCACCAAAATCTCTGAGCCTGACAAACGGACCTTCAAGCTTATGCTTCCCTCCTGACAGGGTAATGTCATTGAGAGTCCGGGAGACCCTCTGGGCATCGATGGTATTTTGGGGGGTGCCGTCGAATCCGCAGGTGGCTATCGTTGCCGGAGGGTCGCGAAAAGTGTTGTCGCTCGCAGTGACAACCGGATTTGGATCAAATACCATTCCTTTTGCATCAACTTCCCATATCTGATCTTCCTTATGCAATATCTCACCGCTATAGGCATCGACAATAATTCTCCAATCGTGAGCTGGTTCCTTGGTGAGAATCATCACCTCGTATGCCAGCAGCAGACCTTCCGGAGTGGGGAAGTACACCTGTTGCGGAGCGCTTATCTCTCTTCGCAATGCATGCTCTCCAATGGAATCACGAGCTGCATCAATTGCTGATTCGGGGCTCAATTCCTCTCTTTTTCCTTTAACCGGTGGTGCGATCCTGATAGAAGGAGCTTGCGTCAGGTCGATTTGCTGGACCTTTTGAGAACGATCGAGCCTTACCCGAATCTCACTATTCAGGATTGGAATTCCGTTCTTCGTTTGTACATAGCGGACCACCCTCCCGGTTGGCGTTTCCACATCTTGCACCTTCTTCAGGTCATCTGCCTTCATATCCAGTTCCAGCTCGTCGACATTGGCGAACAGAAAAGATTTGATTCCATCTTTGGAAGTCTCAGCAACCGGCAGTTCAAAGTTTCCACGCACTTTTAGAAGACGGCCAGTTTGACGGTCTCTGGTGATTTGACTGCCAATGAGTTTAATCATATCCTCATCCTCCATCATCTAATTCAAAATGTATCATTAACATAGTTGGTACCAAGATATATAGATTCCGTTCTGATAATACGATAATAAGATGATAAGAAAATGATCGATTTCCTTAAAATTAGCCTGCTTCCAGGCAGGTTATATTGCAGACAATAAAAATATAAAATTAATTAAAAAGATTTTTGTTTATTTGATCCTGGCCTCCACCATCTCTTCCCTTAGTCTGCACAGGTTTTCAGCCCCGCGAATGTAGAACCAGTAGTGCACAACCACCAGGATGCCCCACCCGACTGGCGAGTACCACATTGCCAGGGCAGGATCTATCTTGATATAGCCCATCATGTTTAATAGCAGCCAAATTATGTTCACTACCAGATATATAGCTATGTGGAGCTTGAAAAGCTTCATCTGGTCGGCAACAGTGGCTTCTCGGAAGAGCTTCTTGTACTCATCAATTTTTCCTGCCATTTTTTCACCTACCCTAGATTTGAAATAACACCTATGTTGCACGTATGATTATTTAAAGATATTGAATATATGATTGTTAACATCGATAAAAATTATGACCGTCAGGTTCTCTTCAGACCTTCAACCTTATTTTCTATGCTTTTGCATCCTTTACATCTTCTTTTGGGCATAGGGATCATTCTTGGAATCTTTTTTGGTAATCCCTGTACTGCTGCCCGAACTGTTTGACCAGCCTGCTCTCCCAGTGAAGGGAGCCCAGGAAGAGATAAACCGTGGTCAAGAAATATACCAATAATATATTCTCAGTCATAAAAGGAGTGAGCCATATGAGCAGAAGGCCGGAGAGCAAAAATGGATCGCGAATCCAGCAGTATATTCCTCTAATTCCCAGGGCAAATGCGCCCGCGCTGTGCCCCTCGCCAAGCTGAGCGCGGATCAGGAAGCGGTGGGGAGCATCCAGAAATGCCCTCAGGGAGGCCAGGCCGACCACCATCTGGGCAGAGAATGCCAGCCAGATCCAGGGGCTGGGGAGGATATAGAGCAGCCGCCCGGGGAAGAAGAATAGGATGACCACCAGGGGGATGATGGTGACAGCCGCCAATGCAGAGAAGAAGATCGGATACCAGGGGTCAACCCTGGAGCCAAAATGATCCCTTGCTATCCTCTTGGCAGGCAGGCTGGCAAGAAAGCTATGCAATGCGGCAAAGCCGATGAGATAAATAACCGGATAAAGCGATGTGCTATCCACTGGCATGACTCCCCTCTATTTCGATCATAGTCCCATGGTGCATGGCTCTGGTTGTTAATTGCTCTGACGGTTAAGAGACACAAAGGAAAATTCTCTGCCGCACTGAGCCTGTTGTTGCGGCAGAGATTTATAATTGCATAAAGAGACAGTAGGGCAAATAACCAAGATAAGGCTCTGGGATGGCAGGATAAATGCCTTCCGGGGAAAACTCAATCATGGGAATCGCTGCAAAATCGATATTTAAGGGAGTATTACTATGATTTTTAAGCTGCCCTCAATGGAAAAGCAGGAGTACGACCGGCTGATAGAGGATGAGTACATCTGTCGCATAGCTTTCAAGGGGGAGAGCCATCCTCACGTCGCTCCATTCCTGTACGTATTCGATGGCAAGTACATGTATTTCCTCTCCACAAAATATGGAAAAAAGGTTATGCACTTCAGAAAAAATCCATCGGTAACCGTTGAGGTCGAGAGGTACAGCCCGGACCTCTCCAGCTTTTCATTCGTCGCCCTTCCCGGAAGGCTGGAGGAGGTGGAGGACCCTGATATCAGGTGCTCTGTCAGAAGGCGGTTTGTGGAGCTGATCGGGAAGAGAAACCTCTCCTCCAATGTGCTCAGTGCCCTGGGGCACTCTCCGGATGAGCCGGTGGAAGCATTGCTCACCGAGGATCGCAACAGCGTCTGGAGGCTGGTGGGGGTCAGGGTGAGAGAGATCTCCGGCCTGAAGCACTCGGAGGGATCGGCCTGAATTACCTCCATTTAAGTATCCATAATTCGCATTCAAATGCGCCTAACCACTGCATTCGGACTCAACCTTCTTGATATAGGCTTTAATGTTCAACTTGGTCTTAGCCCCTTTATAGCTCATGTAGCGCACCTTGCCGAATACCGGCCTCTCCTTCCAGGCACGATCGTGCACTCCTCCGATAGACCAGGCGATCCCGGTATAGCCGTTCGGATCCCTGCCGTCCAGCTCATAACGGTCGTTTAGGTATATGGCAG
>JAXDAR010000162.1:0-4198 GCA_034679645.1 Methanothrix sp.
CGGACCCGCCGGGATTCGAACCCGGGCCCGAGGCTCCGGAGGCCTCTATTCTATCCAGACTATACTACGAGTCCACATTCCATTTAATCCAGCCGCCTCCGACAGATGATTGCCGGATGAATGTATCTGGTAAAATGATGGAATATATAGGCAACGGGCTCTCTTCCTCGAAAAGTAGCCCTACCTAATCTCTAGCTTTCCAGAACAATTTCAATATTTACGTTTTTAGGAACCTGAATCCTCATGAGCTGGCGGAGAGCGCGCTCATCGGCATCAAGGTCGATAAGCCTCTTATGCACCCTCATCTCCCAGTGGTCCCAGGTAGCAGTTCCCTCTCCATCAGGGCACTTTCTGGTTGGAACCACCATCCTCTTGGTGGGAAGGGGAATAGGTCCTGCCATATGGACGCCCGTCCTCTGGGCAATCCCTCTGACCTGGTTGCAGATATCGTCCAGCATCAAGGGATTGGTGCCAGAGAGCCGAATTCTAGCCTTTTGCATGTTTTACACCAAAAAAAGTTGGTTTAGCGTGGTACCACGCTCATGCACATTCCGGCTGCGACGGTCGTGCCCATGTCTCTGATGGCGAACCTGCCCAGCTGGGGAATCTCTTTTACCGGCTCGATGACCATGGGCTTGGAGGGAGTGACCATGATGATGGCCGCATCTCCAGCCTTGATGAAGGCAGGATTCTCCTCCTTGACCGCTCCGGACCTTGGATCCAGCTTGGCCAGAATGGCGGTCAGGGTGCAGGCGATCTGAGCGGTATGGCAGTGGAACACGGGAGTGTATCCGGCGGATATGGCACTGGGATGCTGCAGCACCACTATCTGGGCCTTGAACTCCTTGGCTACGGTTGGGGGTTTTTCCACAGAACCGCAGACATCTCCCCGGCGGATATCCTTCTTGGAGACGCCGCGCACATTCCATCCGATGTTATCACCGGGGAATGCCTCAGGCACTTCCTCGTGATGCATCTCGATGGACTTGACCTCGCCGGCCACGCCAGCAGGCTGGAAGATGATCTTGTCGTTCTTTCTCATGACACCGGTTTCCACTCTGCCCACGGGCACAGTGCCCACGCCGGAGATGGTGTAGACATCCTGCACCGGTACACGCAGAGGCAGCTTGGTGGGCTTCTCCGGGACCTTGAGGTTGTTTAAGGCTTCCAGAAGGGTCGGTCCCTTGTACCAGGGGGTATTTGCGCTGGCTTTGGCGAGGTTATCTCCCACCAGGCCGGAGAGAGGTATGAAGGGTATATCATCAACCTTGTATCCAACCATCTTGAGCAGCTTGCCTACCTCTTCCTTGACCTCGTTGTACCTCTTCTCGTCATATGGCGGAGTGGTGGCATCGATCTTGTTCATAGCCACAACCAGCTGGTTGACTCCCAGGGTCCTGGACAGGAATACGTGCTCTTTTGTCTGCGCCATGACTCCGTCTGGAACGGCCACGATCAATACCGCAGCATCGGCCTGGCTGGCCCCGGTGATCATGTTCTTCACGAAGTCCCTGTGGCCTGGGCAGTCCACTACTGTGAAGTAGAACTTATCTGTATCGAAGCGGTGGTGAGCGATATCGATGGTAACGCCCCTCTCGCGCTCCTCTTTCAGGCTGTCCATGACCCAGGCGAACTCGAATGTCGCCTTGCCTTTGCTTGCTGCTTCTTTCTTGTACTCGTCAATGACGTGGGGGTCTACCGCCCCGGTCTCAAACATCAATCTGCCTACGGTCGTCGACTTTCCGTGGTCGACGTGTCCAATGAATGCTAGATTGAGATGTGGCTTTGTATCTGCCATAACTTATCTCCTCCAACTGGCACTATCCATATTTTTCAGTATTTCTGCTTTTGGCTTTAATCCTTTCGAAGGACGGCTTATACGACCTTCAGGTAATCGCTGGGTTTGGGCATCTCCGGCTTCAAGCCCTTTCTGGTCCTGATCTGCTTCACGGTCTCTTGCAGCAGGTTTGCCGGCAGGGGCTCGAATCCTGCGAACTCCGTTGACCAGAGGGCTCTTCCCTCAGTGGCCGATCTTATCGCCCCGGAGAAACCGAACATCTGAGCCACAGGCATCTTGGATTTGAGGATTACCATATCGCCCTGGCTGTCCATGCTCAGGATGACGCCTCTTCTTCCCTGGATCTCAGACATGGCTCCACCCATTTGATCCTGAGGCACCTGTATATAGACGTTCTGGAAGGGCTCGAGGAGCACTGGATCAGCCATGAGGATTCCCGCCTGCACGGCCTGCCTGACTGCGGGAATGACCTGGGCCGGGCCGCGATGCACTGCATCCTCGTGCAGCTTCACATCCATGATCTTGGCCTTTATTCCCTGTACCGGTTCTCTGCAGATGGGTCCGTTCTTCAAGGCCTCCTCAAAGCCCTCCAGTATCAGCTCCATGGTCTCTCTCAGGTACTGAATACCCTTGGTCATATTGAGAAGGACATTGGTGCCGTAGTAGCCGGATATGTTCCTGGCCTCGTCCTTGTCCATGCCATTTTCGATGAGAAGCTTTCTGCGCTCAATCTCCTCCATCTTCATGCTGATCTTGCCCTCTTTCAGGGAATCGATCACACCCTCTTCCAGAGGCTCAAACTCGATATAGAAGCGGTTGTGGTGATTGGGCGACTTTCCTTCCACCGGCCCCGCGTGACCGCCTATGGACTCACGATAAACCACTATGGGCGGAGAGGTCTTCAGCTCCACGCCGCGATCGCGCTGGAGCCTGGTGACAGTGACATCCAGGTGCAATTCACCCATGCCCGCCATGAGGTGCTCACCGGTCTCCTCATTGATAGTGACCTGCAGGGTAGGATCCTCCTTGGCGATCTGCCTCAGCACCTCGACTACCTTGGGCAGGTCGCGGGTGTTCTTGGCCTCGACCGCCACCGTCATCACCGGTTCGGAGACGTGCTTGATCTGCTCGAAGGGGGTCATACCATCCTCAGAGGAGACAGTGGATCCGACGATCGCATCCCGCAGGCCGGTGACCGCAGCGATGTTCCCTGCCGGGATCGACTCTACCTCTACCCTCTCCGCCCCCATAACCACGCCCGTCTGCTGAATGCGGTTGGTTCCGCCGATGCCGGAGACATAGAGCTCCATGCCCCGCCGGAGGGTTCCGGAGAAGAGTCTTCCCGTGGCCACCTCGCCCGCATGAGGATCGACTTTCACCTTGTTGATCATGAAGGCCACCGGCCCATTTGGATCGCAAGCTGCCATGGCCTTTCCCACCGGGCTGTTCCAGTCGCCGTGCCAGATGACTTTGACCCGTTCCTTCTGGGCCTCAATGGGGCTGGGCAGGAACTTGACCACCATATCGTTAACTGCAATGTACAGGGGAACCTTCTCTGCCAGCTCTTTCATCTTTCCGGCATTACAGTAGTCGACCACCTGGTCGAAGCCTATCCCTGTCTTCTTCATCTGGGGAACGCTTATCGCCCAGTTATAGAGAGCGGAGCCGAAAGCGATATTTCCCTTGGCGGCATCCAGCTTCCAGCCGGCCTTATACTTCTCTTCGTCCATTCCCTGGATGAGCTTGTTGACATTGTCTATGACCTTGCCCAGGCGAGCGGCCATATCCTTCTTCTCCACCTTGAGCTCATTGATCATCCGGTCCACCTTATTAACGAAAAGGACCGGCCGGACGCCCTCCTTCAGAGCCTGTCTGAGGACGGTCTCCGTCTGAGGCATGGCGCCCTCCACTGCATCCACGACCACCACCGCACCGTCGACGGCGCGCATGGCGCGGGTGACGTCACCACCGAAATCCACGTGACCGGGAGTGTCTATCATATTGATCAGATACTCTTTGCCTTCCACCTCGTGGACCATGGAGACATTGGCGGCATCGATGGTGATTCCTCGTGCCTGCTCCAGGGGATCGAAATCCATGAAAAGCTGCGTTCCTGCCAGATCCATGGATATCATGCCTGCTCCACCCAGCAGGTTGTCAGAAAGGGTTGTCTTACCATGATCGATATGCGCTACGATTCCGATGTTCCTGATGTACTGGGGTTTATCCATCAGAGTCGTTACGCGTTCTGCTATCTTCTTCCTCTTGCCCATAATACGCCTCGCGAAGTTTAAGATAAATATTACAGTGCCCGGTTAGGACTGAGAGACGTCGGACTCAATCTATTTAAGCTTTCGGCCTCTTCAGGGCGGTTTGACAGTTTGCATTGGCTGTCTGGCC
>JAXDAR010000163.1:0-17813 GCA_034679645.1 Methanothrix sp.
ATCCAGCTAAACAAGGCTATCCCGCTGCTATTGGATATGAGGGATGATCTGAAAGAGATGAAGGGTGATATGAAAGAGATGAAGGGCGATATAAAAGAGATGAAGGGCGACGTTAAGGTTGTGAGGAAGAACACCGATATAATACCTCAGATTAGTGATGATCTTAAAGCTGTAAGGAAAAACACCGATATAATACCTCAGACCCATGAAGAAATCAAAGGCATGAGAGATGATATCCAGCCAGGGTACGCAGCTCAATTCCGGCTGGTTCAGGCTGACATCAGGGCAATAAAGGAACGCCTGGGAATGTCCTGATTAAAAAAGCATCCACAAACCCTCCAGCCAATATCAACAGATTAAGCCGCGGCGTGCACTCCCAGCACCACAAAATCGATCTCGCATCCACCCAGCCCATAATGCCATTACCGCCGCCCGCACTTCGCCCGCAGGCCACGGACTTTCCTCTCCTGCAGGGAGAGATGCTTGCTCTGCTGAGGTGTTGTTAATCTCATAGCCAAATACTTGTGGTTCGTGGAAATATAACCACAGGGTCACAGAGAGTGATGGAGGACAGACGGGCGGAGATGGCCGAAAGCTCATGACTAACAAATTTCTGGCCGCCAAAGCTTCAGCCACTGAACTCTTTTAAAGTCCCTATCATGCAGGCCACGATCATAATGCCGTTTGCTTGCATTGGGCGAAGAGGTGAACTCTGCATCTTTAATTTCATGCTTTGGCGATCTCGAATCTATAAACGAGACTCTTCTCTTTCGCCTATTGTTTCTAGCTGAGTCTGCACTACAAAAATAAAAATATAATTGATCTCACTTGATCTTGATGGCATATCTGTCAATAATCCTGTCCATCTCTGTTGATCATATCTTCATTTATTTTTTTGTTATACATAGAAAATAAAAATTATATCAAAAATATTTGGAAGCACTCTTTCAAATCGATTAATCTTCAAGACAGGGAAAAGTTTTTTTATTAGAATCTCCAATACTTATTTAGAATTAGGGGAAGGAAAAATCATGAGAATAATTGCAGACAAATCAGGTGCTGATCTTGCCACCCTCCTGGACACTATCAGGATAATTGAACCTGAACTATGGACGTCAAACGAGAGACGCTTTTTGCTTCCTCAGAAGCTTGGCGATCTGGAAAATCCAGAGTATTTGGAGGAGATGAACGAAAAGGTCCGAAAGTTGCAGAATTACAGATGCATGTTGAATTGTGGATCTATAACAAATTCAGAATACATTTCATTGAAAGATCAGCTTCTCTTTGGCGAATGCGTTGGCTCTTTAGCCTGCAATGATATTGGAATTGAGGATCCAAATCCTGATTGGGATGATGGCGAAGGAGATGAGTTGAGAATTTGATTTAGCTAGATTAAATATAATGGAGCCCGCCTAAAAAAGTGCTATGAATTCCAGTTCCACGAATCTTGGCATTGTCGGTTTCAAGGCTAGCAATGCGATGAGCGAAAGCGTTCATGAAGTTGAGCCCCTGGCAAAATGAAATGAAAAAGAGAATATTTTCAATCTTTTATGGAAAGATTTTGAAATTTCTAATCGTACCCACCTGTAATTCATGCATATCCGCAGGCATCCAATGGGGAGCAATAGTCAAAAGTAATATATATGTCCTCATATATAGGTGCAGTCGTCGAGGCGTAAGATAGGGTATCCATGATATTTCTCTACCCTCTGGAACCTGGGCATTTTCTTTAAAGCGAGTCGAGGCAGAGAGGATGGGCTGAGGCTGATGAGGCTATGGAAGGATTGGCTGCTGGTAGCTGCGCTTGCCTTTTATCTGCTCATTCCATCTGCGAGCGGGATTATGGGTTATGACATCTCTGCCCGGGTGAATGATTCCTCCTTGGATATTTCTCGCTCTATCCAGGAGATGAAATTCAATTCTGCAGGCCTTGTAGATGGATTTGGAAACTTCTCCCGCTTCAATAGCATTGAAGGATTTGCCGGAATCCGGGCACATGAACTCTCCTCCTCTGCTCGCCCAGGCCGATTGGGTTATGCAGATCAACTGACTCTGCGCACCGGCGAGGGGCCGGTGCAGATCACCGCCAGGCTGCATAGCAATGTCCTTTATTCCGGCAACGATTCGGATTTAATTGAATCTCAAAAGCTGGCCGTCTCTGAATATGGAACCATCGAAGTGGATGAGAAATGGTCGGCTTTTTTTGGCAGTCGCAGGAAGATACTGTACTCCGGGCCAGGGATGAGAATGGTGGAGAGTTATGAAAATAATGGCGACTATATGAAAAGCTCCCTGGAGTCATGGGAGCTGTCCAGAGAAAGCCTCTATCAGACGGCTCTCAATCGCACTCTCATATCGACCAATCTGACTGCTCAGGGGATCGATATGGATCAGAACAGCAATAAATCAACCATTTTTAGGCTCGACCATCGATCTGTTGGGCGCAATACCCGTTTCGACATAGGAAGGACCGATCGTCCTGCTGAAGTCGAAAGCAGAATTTCAGAGGACTACATCGGCCAGCAGAACATAACCATCTCGCTTGATATGGGTGACTGGATAATGAAGCTGGATGACGACCAGGGATGGCTGGACTGCTGCTCCCCAGAGCGATACACTATTACGAATAATTGATCACGATGAATTTTAAGGATGTAAGTATCTTACTTTATTCTTATATATAATGAGCAATGAGATTACTCATAGTCTGAAATCATCCTTAGATTCCGTAAAATGGCCGGGCTTCAAGGATGAAAAAGATAAGAGGTGGCAGTTATGAGGACTATGATCATATTGGTGGCCCTTATGGTCACTGGAATATCAGGTGCCTGGGAAGAGACAAATTATTTGAATTATCAGTTCAAAAAGACCCTTGATACGCAGAGCGGAGAGAATTTGCAGTGGTTTAGCGGAGTTCAATCCTCAGCGAACTTCTATGAGTATGGACCGTATGGATATTCTGGGGCAGACGTCAGAAACTATGCATCAGGCGTCTATTCCGATCAGATCTTCTATCAGGGGCAATCCGTGGATAGCAATGATGTTCTTACCCAGTACGGCAGTGCTCGGCTGGAGTCCAGATCGGCGGATCTTGAGACTCCGGGAGAGGTTATGCTCTTTGGCTCAGCCACATCTGGACAGAATATGGCCCTCTCTGGGTTGTTCAACTATGTTCAGTTCTGGGGAGACAATTACGCCCAGGTGAGTCAGGGCAAGGATAGTGCATACACCTACTTCGAGTCGGATAATCCTTCCACCTATCCTTCTATAAGCATCTGGGCCAATGACGACTCCCGCTTTGCCCAGGCCAATATGGGAACGGAAGCAACCGTGGGCTTCAAGAAGCTAATGGCTCCTGGAGCATTATCCACCATGTCCGGCAACTTCAATGCCTGGGGAGGCTTTGATGGTGTGTATGATTCAACTGGGGACGAATCGGAGATCGGCTTCAAAGATGCAGATATCACTGTTGACCTCTCGGAAGGGGGAAGCCAGAGTTTCGTGATGAAAAACTGGGATTGAAGTAAGAAAGGGGTAGTTAGATAAATGCTGACATCCTCTTTCTCATCTTGAGGTGGTTCATATGAAGATTGCCGCGCTGATAGCGGCCGTGATGCTGCTCGTTATTATCGAGGCTGACGCCTCATCCGAGGCCAGCGCCTCCACTAGGTCTCTTCTGATCCTGAACGAGAGCAGCGCAGCAAGCCTGAAGACCATCTCCCAGAACTCTTTTTTTTATGCCCCCGGCCTGTACGTCAAGGGCTACGGTGAGGCATCATCATCTGCCAAATCCAGCAATCCCGGATCCATGATCCTCGACCAGTCGCTGAACTTCAGCACTATGAGTTCCCAGTATCTGGGCCTGGTCTCCTCCCGTATCCGAGCAAGGAATCTGACTGAACTGGATGTCTCCTTGCTGGGGATATCCTCCACCGGATTGTATAGGGAGGAGAATCTCAGCCTGGTCAGGAGCGAGAGCTCTGGCCTGGGACTGGCCTATCCGGGCGAGGGAAGGTATGCCTTCTACCTGACCGGTGGGCACCATTTGCAGTTGAACTGCAGTGACCCGCCCCTTATCAATGCCAATAACCTCTCCCCATATGGATTCCGCTTTAAGGGTGATGAACTCCGTTTTGATGAGCCCGTCGACCTTTTCGATCAAAGGATAGATTTATTCTTCGGCCTCTCTGCAGATTTACAATCCAGCTATGCAGGCTACAGTCTCTTCAGATCCTTTGAAGATGATGGCACCAGATGCCAGTCAGAGATGGAATATGGCGTGGTTGGAGATTAGCGGGCAAATAAATGAGGTTGAAGATGCGGCAAATGTATGTGATCCGGCAGGATTTGTATCTTCCTATTTTGCTTCCTATTTTGATCTCCGTCGGCTTCTTTATCCTCATCACGGCATCGATTCAGTCAGGGTCGGCGGAGGTCAGCTTCTCCTGCAGCATATACAATTCAGCAGATTTTGCCTCTGAATCGGTTGCCGGAGAGAACCTGAACTTTGCGGGCCAGGCAGTCCTGGAAAACGAGCTATTGTTCCTGGAGGGCGGGGGATTGACGATCAATAATCGAAGCTTTTACTCCTATGAGCTGAGCGTAAAGGAGGATCTAATGAAGTCCGCTGCTCGTACCGATTCCGGTCTGCTGGCCTGGAGGGGCAGAGCAACTGCTGCTCTTGATCGCAAAGAAGCCTCATTATCCTCCAGGGCTTCCGTGTTTGACGGCAATCTCACCTCGAATTACGGTAATTCGGATGTAGCTGTATCGGAGAGCGTCTGGGCTCCAAACTCAGGATTTCAGGAGGCAGCAATCATCTCACCTCATTTTCTATCCACCACGGGCAGCGGGCTGACAGATGAAGCATTAGCTGGAGAGGATATTCGAGGAGTGGATCAGAGATTATTGATGGAGGGATTTGGGAGATGGCTGCAAATCAACTCTACAATTCTGGGAAATACGTCACTTCAGTGGATGAGCGGGGCCGACTCCACTCAATCGGGATACTCATTGAAGATGATGGTGGCGGGGATATCAGATGATCCGGCAGGCATGGAGCGATTGGAGATGGTCGGCTCGGGCAGCGGGATTCCTCCCCAGAAGCTTCCCCCGGGCGGTCTGGATGTGAAGAGGCTTTTTGAGGTCAATCCCAATTCCACCATCGATGCCGGATTCGTAGAGGAGGAATCGGCCGCCTTCAACCGGGAAAACGCCATTAACACCAGCCTCAATCATTGGTACAATCTTGAGGAGTCTTCAATGGTCAATCTTACAGGTGGAACTGATCACAATTGGGAAAAAGTGGCAGGGATGTATTTTAAGATGAGGATGTCCCTGGAGCAGGATAATATTTAATGGGCACTATTAAAACAGTACCCCTGCTGGCCTGGAGATCAAAGCCACTGGCCGGCCAGAAAGCTGCGCAGTAAGCCAGGGATCCAGACCGGCATACTCTGGGGACTGACCGCCTGCGTCAGAGCTATTGAAGATGATCGGTGTGCCATCAGTGGCATAATTCGGATAATACCATTGCGGTGCCTGCCCCGGCGGGTAGACCGTGCCATTGTACATCTTAAAGCCCTTTGGTGCTTTCCCCCAGTTCCAGAGGTTGTTTTGAGTCTCTTCGACATTTGGCTTTGTGCCGTGCTCTTCCAACCACGATACGCCATAATCCCCACCCACATCCATGAAAGATAGAGATGGTTGTGATAAGATGATAAGGCTCATGCATATTAATGCAGCCAGCTCTCTTTTCATATCCACATCCCTTCAAGCCTTCTTCCTGCCTGTATTAAATTGCTATCGCTCCTTTTTAGTATCCCAGGTGGTTGATCCTGATTATCTCATTGCTCTTTGCAGATCTGGAATCAGGCGGCGGTGGGATAGCCTTTGGCGCGGAGCCCCACTGGGAGAGATTGGCATATGTTTTCATCTCATCGCTCTTATTTGAGGCATTCAAAATCTCATCAAGAAGCGCCTGGCCCTCACCTCCCGCGCTTCGCGAGAGGTTTATGGTCTCGTTCCATTCACCAGAAGGTATAGACGAATTATGAGATGTACTATTGGATGAATTATTCATGCCGCTATCGTCAAGCCCTCTGAATAGCATCTCCCCTTTCAGGCTACCGATATCTATTGGTGATCGGCTCTCTGCAAACAGGCAGAGAGCCATCAATATGACCAGAATCAAAATCATTCGCTTCATATTTTTCCGACCGGCTCCGTTCCGTTCTCAGCTTAAATATCCTGTGCTGATACCGGATGGGTTGACGGTAGTCTTTGCTGATGGATGAACCCCGGCATCCGCTCTCGCCCAGGTGCTTTGAGTCACGGCGTAAGGTTGATAATCTCGGGAATGGAAATTTATTTGGGCCTGGCAGAAGGGGTTTTGAGCCTCCACTTCATGTCCCGGTATTTTAAAGGGTCAAGATCCGGGGGAATGTAGCCTTATTCATAGATCGAGCCAGGCAGGCAGAGACGCTTTATGATCGGGGAGGGAAACATGTCTGAAGAAGAAAAATCCACAGCGAAACAATCGTCGCCGCAATTCATCCCCAAGCTGAAAGGCAAGAGGGTATTGGTGCGCCTCATCTCAGGAGGCCAGCCGGTTACGGGGACCATAGAGTCGTGCAACTCATATGAGATCCTGCTGCAAACTGCAAAAGGAGAGCTACTGGTCTTCAAACACGCCATTGCCACCATTGAGGTCCTGGATGAGCCGAGGGGATACAAGCCGGCTTTATGAGGAAAATGGTTGCCATGCAATTGGGGTCGGCTGCACAGCTCAGACCTCAATTGTGCAGTTCGCTCAAATTTTCAAAAGGGCAATTTCTCCTGCCAGCTCACTGCAAAGAGCAGCACTGCGGAGACCGCCATGCCAAGCAGAGGATAGCTCTGTCCCAGAAGGATGGCAGTCAACCCTCCTCCTGCGATAGCCCACAAGGCTCCTGTGGAGGTGAGGCCGAGTTCTTTTCGATAGAATCCGGCGATAATAGGCACGAGAAGGCCGTTGGTGAAAACGGTATAGGCTATGAGCAGGGTCTTGATGATGTCGGGGATAAAGACGGCAAGAATGAGTGCTGAGGCTCCGGCGATGATCACTGCAACTCTCGAGGCCTTCATCAGATGATCCTGGGCGGCTGGGGAATCTGCCTCCCTGCCTGTTTTCCGATATATTTCGCCATATATGTCGAAGGTCAGGATAGAGGTGGATGTCATAAGGCAGGTGTCCGCTGAGGACATAAAAGCCGCCAGCAGAGCAGCAGCCACCAATCCCTCAATCGCTGGGGAGAGAAGTCCTGTTATCAGGGAAGGTATCGCCTGCTCAGGGCTGATTGCCGGATTGAGATGGCGGGAAAAGATGCCCAGTGTGGTGATCAGAAATGCCATTGGGATGAGGATGATCGCGGATATGAAGGCGGAGATTTTTGCGTCTTTAGAGCTGCGGGAGGAGAAAATTGTTGAGTACATGTCTGGACCGATGAGATAGGCTGAGCCCACTACCATGATCATGGATGACACCTCCCAGAAATCCATTTCAGCCGACAGGGGAAAGTTCTGGCCGATAAGAGGCCCGGGCCCAGCGATTTTGAAAGCCTCCCAGAAAAGGATCACCAGTCCTGCTACAATTATGAGCAATTGATATAAATCTGTCCTTATGACCGATATCTTTCCCCCGTATGCAGTATAGAGGACAAATACCGCTGTTGAGATGACCATATAATAAGTGAAATCTCCCCCAAAGACGGCGAACAGGATATTTCCGGAAGCTATGATCTGCACGGAGATCACTGCGATCCAGGAGAGAGCGATGAGAATTGAAGCGGAAGCCCTGGCCTTTTCTCCATAGAACAAGCCGACAAGCTGGGGTAATGTGCGGCACCCGCTGGATCTCACCTTCTCCGCAAGAAAGGCCGAAAGGATGAGCATTCCGATGGTGCCCGAAAGCATCCACCAGGATCCGGTAAGGCCCTGGCTGTAGCCCAGTCCTGCCATCCCGATGGTGGTGGAGGCTCCCAGGATGGTGGCACAGAAGGTGCCTGTGAGGGCAACGATCCCCTGACTTCTGCCCGCAAGGTGAAAGTCCACCAGCCCTTTCAATCGATGCCGCCAGATTCCTATGATGAAAATGGCCAGCATATAGGCAGCAATCACTATGGCCGCTAGATTCGTAAATCCTCCTTTGAAAGGAAGTTGCGCCGGAAGAAATTTAAATACCTAACGCATAGCTACCTTTGAAAATAATCCTGGATGGTGAATGCAATGAGAAAATGTGCGATGGCTGTACTGGCCGTGTTGTTGGCGGCATCATCTCTGATCGCAATTGCCTCTTCCGCAGGGGAGGTAGAATACCGGCCTGGGGAAAAGGGGGCAGAAAATCTGTTCAACAAGGGCTTTGGCGATCCGTGGGTTGGGGGAGAGCCTTTCCAGTCGGATCTGTTCAAATCTGATTCCAGTGCTGGTTTCAAGTCAATGAAGTGCGTGCAGTATCCTGTTGCCAGTTGCCAGTTAATGGGGTATTTAAATGCCAAGTGCGAATTGATCATCGCTTCTGATGAGGGAAATAGCCTCAAGCTCAATCCCGGCCCAGGCTGCTATCCTGTCTATGGATGCTTCGAAGAGGGCAAATTGGTTGGGCTATTCATCGATTTCCGGTAGGGCGTTTCCTGAGGATCCGATCGGGAGCCTCAAATTAATTTTTAAAATTGAAGGTCTAAATACCTCTCCCCACCTGGAAGGCATTGCCCAGAAATCCTCCCACACCGTGGTACTTGCGCCCCTCTGGCGAGAATAGAATCGGTCTGATCTTCTCGATATCCGGAAGGCCATTTGAACCGATGCAACTCTCTTCCGCTTTGACATCCAGGATCTCTCCTATGAATTCCGTATGCAGGCCGATCTCTACAGTGCTGTGCAGGCTGCACTCCAGGGCGATGGGGAATTCCTCCACATAAGGAGCATCAACAAAATCTGCCTTTACTGGATTCAATTTTGTCCGGGCGAACTTATTCTCATCTCTTCCCGAGACCATGCCAAAATAGTCTGCTTGCTGGATGTAGTCCTCAGAGGGCAGGCTCACAGTAAACGCTCTGCGCTCCATTATTTTATCATAGGTGTACGTTGCCTTGCGAAGGGATATCGCATGGCACGGCGGGCTGGAGCAGCAGATCCCGGCCCAGGCAGCTGTCATCACATTCGGCGTTCCTTTCCGGTCATAGGATCCTACCACACAAACCGGAGCAGGGTATAGCAGTGTCTTATTTCCCATTGATATCTTCATAGATTCTTCCCCAGGATTCACCATATTCAATGATATGTTATGAGATCTGTCATTGCGCAATCGATTTCTATTTTACCATCTGTTATAATGCACCCTGTCCTCCTTGAATCTTCTGGCAGGAGCAGGCTCTTCGTCCGGATAACCCAGAGCGATCAGGGCAAATGGGGTGATCTCCTCGGGGAGGGCGAACATCCCTGCAAAGCCTTCCACCCTCTCTTTCAAGGGATAGACCCCTGCCCATACTGCTCCCAGGCCCAGGGCATGCGCAGCCAGCAGAATGTTCTGGGTCGCGGCAGAGCAATCCTGTACCCAGAAATCAGGGTACTTCTCAAAATTCCGGTCTCCGCACACCAGAATCGCCAGGGGTGATTGCCTGCACATCGCTGCCGTAGGACAGATCAGAGGGATCTTCTCCAGAATCTTACGGTCATCGATCACCACAAACTGCCAGGGCTGCTCGTTTCCTGCAGAGGGTGCCAGCATGGCTGCATCAAGCAGCTCCCGCTGGATTTCCTTGGAGATCTCTTGAGGCTGGAATTTTCTGATGCTTCTGCGACTTTTTATTGCTTCCAGAGCTTCCATAGATATACCTTCAATTATATCATAGTGTTTTAGTTCTTTATAAATTATATGTCGATTTCCACTCCATCGAATCGCTTTTCATCATCATAGTAGATGCCCGAGCAAGGGAGTAAATGGCTATAACAATCGTTATCAGCAAGACGTTTCAAAAGCTTCGGATAAACTTAAGTAGCATTGTGTCATCCAAGGTGCAGGCATTATATCATGAAAAGCAATGGCATTGTATCACGGATAGTGCGGGTGTTGTGTCACCGTCTGGCAGCGGTTGAAAGCGCTGAAGGACCCGATATTATAATGAGCTTATGAGGCATGATAAATTGGCACCTTTTATTGAGATTAAGGATCTGACAGTTAGGTTCGGCGATGTTGTAGCTCTTCGCAATGTGAATCTGGTCATTGAAGAGGGCGAATCGGTCGGCATTTTAGGAAGAAGCGGCTGTGGCAAAAGCGTCTTGATGCATGTCTTGCGCGGCGTGGAATCATTCCAGGACATATCGGGCAGCGTGATCTTCCATGTGGCCAGGTGCGCCAAATGCCACCATGTAGAGCCGCCCAGCCACGTTGGAAAGAGCTGCAAGTGCGGGGGAACTCTGACCGGCTTTGATGCTGATTTCGTATCTTTAGATATAAATGATCCTCTCAGGCGTGACATCTCCAGGAGGATCGCCATAATGCTGCAGAGGACCTTTGCCCTTTACGGCGATGAGAGGGTGATAGTAAACGTCATGCGCGCGGTGGAGGAGACTGGAGACAGCATGAGCGTCCATGTGGCTGCAGACCTGCTGGACGAGGTCAATCTATCTCACCGGCTGATGCATGTGGCCCGAGAGCTCTCCGGCGGGGAAAAGCAGCGCGTCGTACTGGCCCGCCAGCTGGCCAAGTCTCCCATGATCTTGCTCGCAGACGAGCCGACTGGAACACTTGATCCGGCCACTGCCAAAGTAGTGCACGACTCCATCAAGCGAGCGGTTAATGACTTCAAGATGACCCTGATCATCACCAGCCACTGGGAGGATGTGATGGTTGAGCTGACCCAAAGAGCCATCCTTCTCGATCAGGGGGAGATCAAGGCAGAGGGCAAGCCGAAGGATGTGGCCGCTCAGTTCCTGGCCATGGCTGGAACCTTAGCCAAGAGGGAAGAGGTCGAGTTGGGCGAGCCGATGATCAAGGCCACCGGCCTCTCCAAGAGATATATCAGCATTGATCGAGGAGTGGTTAAGGCAGTGGATGATGTCAGCCTTGAGGTCAATGAGGGGGAGATATTCGGCCTGGTGGGCGTCTCTGGCGGCGGCAAGACCACCCTCTCCAAGATGATCAGCGGTATCATCACACCCACCAGCGGCGGCATTGCGGTGCGGGTGGGAGATGAGTGGGTGGACATGACCGTCCTCGGCTCCAATGGACGCGGTCGAGCCACCAAATACATTGGCGTCCTCCATCAGGAATACACCCTCTATCCCTCTCGCAGCGTGATTGAGAACCTGACCGAAGCCATTGGCCTATCTCTTCCCTTCGAGCTGGCAGAAAGAAAGGCTATACACACCCTGGAGACGGTCGGATTCACTGAGGAGCAGGCGGAAGCAGTCCTGGAGAAGATGCCAGATGAGCTCTCCGAGGGTGAGAGGCATAGGGTGGCCATGGCCCAGGTTCTTATAAAAGAGCCAAGGATTGTGGTCCTGGATGAGCCCACTGGAACCATGGATGCCATCACCAAGATCGAGGTGACCAACTCCATCCTCAATGCCCGTGAGGAGCTGGGTGAAACATTCATAATTGTGAGCCACGATATGGATTTTGTAAAGAACGTCTGTGACCGGGCCATGCTCATGCGCAATGGCAGGGCGATATTCACCGGCCTGCCTGATGAGGTCTTAAGCAGGATCACAGAAGATGAAGAGAAGGAGATGCTGGGGAGTTAATTTGAGAGTCTTCGTTGACGGCAAAGAGATTGAGCTGGAGCCTGGAGCGGTGCTGGATGACGCCCTGCGGAAGGCAGGCAGCAAGCCCGCAGAAGGCGCAATCGTGGGGATGGTCAAAGGCCGGGGCGAGAAGTCGCGCCAGACCAACTCCTACTGGCTCAATACCTCCAAAGGCAAAATAAGAATTGAGCTTTTGGAAAACAAGCTGCAGAAGATCTGGCATGAGGCAGTGGACAGGATCTCTGGATCTCAGGTAAGATGGTCCTCGGTCGACGGCGTAGCCTTTGGGCCGTTCTCCTCCAGAATATCCTTTGGCCGGCTTGCTCATGAATACAACCGCTGGGAGGTGGTACTTGGGGCGGCTGGATTTGATGCAGAGAACACCCAGTTGATATTTGTGCAAAGGAGGCATTCCGCTGCCTATGGCACTCCAGAGGACGGTGGGGTGTTTGCTCATGTGGTAGGAGGCAAGAACACCCTGGACAGGCTGGAGATAGGGGATAAAATAGTGGGCATAGAGCCCATAGTGGAGTGGCAGGACCTCACTGAGAAGACGTCTACCATGGATCTGACCCTGCCTCTGGAAGAGGGCATGGAGATCTATACCCGGGTCCAGGCAGAGTTGATCGAGGACGCGCCACTGGGGGCAGAATTCTTCCTTGCTTTGACCAGGGACGGCACATTAAGGGTAGATTCTGTATCCAGTTCGTACGTCTCGTCCGACCAGCTTCTGACAGAGCATGTGGCCTATGAGCATCGCGAGCCCCGGCTGGAGGGCGTGATCACCATCAGGACGACTGGACGTGGTCTGGGCAGGATCTTCATCTATAAGCAGGATCGTACCTCAAATCCCGGCCATTCGGTGGTGGCGCGGATCACCAGAGGAATGGATATGATCAAGCTGGCAAAACCCGGCCAGTTGATAACCGTTGATGTAACCCCGGAACGCATAATGCTTCTGGGCAGATCTCTGGAGGATGCCAGGCAGGAGATGGAGGAACGGGGCATCCAGATTGAAACCGAGGGCTACCAGGGTGAAGACGCAATTGTGGTCAGGCAGGAGCCTGGGGCCACCATGGAGATTCTGAAAGCCAAGAAGGTGCGGACCTCCTCCATTCCTTCCAATCGCCTTGTCTCCGTCCAGCTTTACCATGACCTGGCCCCCAAGAGCCTGGACTATTTCCGGCATGTAACAGGCCTTAAAGAAAAGCCTGTAGGACCTCTACCGGTTTACTTCACCTATGAGAGCACTCTTCTCTTCAAGCCCCAGATCGAGGCGGTCAGCTACAAGGAGCTGCTGCCAGAAAACAAGCCCACCGGGCCAGTGCCTGCCGGCTCAATAGGAGTCTCCAACCAGGTCTCAAAGAAGATCGGTCTGGTGGGCATCCGATTGGAGGAGGACAAACGGTATGGACCCTCAGGGGAGAAGTTCGAGGCAACGAACATCATCGGCAGAGTACTGGAACCGGAGAAGCTCAGGGATGTAAAAGAAGGGGAGACGATCTATATTCGGGAGGAACGATAATGCTGGTCACTAAATATTTGATAATGTCCTCTGAGTCCAATATCCTTCCTTCGGATATTGCCATGAAAATTTATGGTTCAGGCTACGATGTCCTGGTCAAAGAGACCTGTTTTGGCGTCATCATCAACGGGGAAAAGGATGTGGTAGAGGCGCTGATAAAGGAGATTCGCAGTCTAGATCCTGCCGGCATATTCGTCAAGGACCGGGGTTTTCCTCCTGGAGATCCAAGACGCTGCCGCGGTCGGAGAGGGGGAGGAGCCAGGCCTGGCTTCTATATGATCGAGTCAGAGTCAAAGCTGCTGCCCATGATCTCCAGGGCTTTAGCCTCGGAGGAGGAGTCTGAGCCTATTCCGGAAAAGAAGGCCCGTCCCATCTCTCTCGAGAGGCTGGAAGAGATCGCAAATGAAGGTTAATTCTGAGGTAAATCAATGGCAAAAGTAATCGTTTATCCTCCTACCAGCATGATCCTCTCGGACCTTGTGGACAGGATGGGCCACAAGGCTCTGGTGGTTCCTGAAGTGGTAAGAAAGCTGGCAACTGATAATAATCTCGCCTCACCGCCCTTGAATGTCACTTCTGAGGAGCCCAAAAAGGGGCTTCGTTATGCAGCAGTGGATGTTCCCTCAGGGATCAGGGGCAGAATGGCCCTGATAGGCCCGATAATCGAGGAGGCCGAGGCTGCGATTATAGTCCAGGATCCGGGATGGCTCACAGGATGTGCGGGCTGCAACAGGACCAATGAACTGGTCAGGCTTCTGGTCAGGACTAAAGGCATTCCCATACTGGACCTCTCTTATCCCAACAATGATGCCGAGGCCAGGGATTTCGTGCAGAAGATCAAGAATTTCCTGGAGGATTTAAAGTGATTCGCATTGCACAGCTCTCCTGCGGGGCTGAGTACAGCGGTATTCAGCAAGAGATCGAAAGGGCGGCCCAGACCGTGGGGGCAAAGATGGTCTACCCTGAAGTCTCTCTGGATGATATGCTCAATGTGGAAGAGAAGTTCGGGGTGCGGGTGGCATCGGGAGATCTGAACCTGGCCATCGCCAGAGCAGTGAGGATCGTCGAGAATCCCGATCTTGCCGACGCGGTGGTGGTCATGACCTGTTTCCGCTGCGCCGAGGCGGCCATCATCCGCTCGGAGATCCGAAAGTACATCCACGAGAACTCCAAGATTCCCGTCTTGAGCTATTCATTCACTGAAAGGACCACAGCAGAGACTCTTCTCACCCGTATGGAAGCTCTGGTGACCACAGTTAAGTACCGGGGCCTCCTGGCACGGGAGAAGCAGAAGGGCCTGACCGCTGGAATCGATTCCGGCTCCACCACCACCAAGTCCGTGGTGATGAGGGACAATAAGGTGATAGGCACGGGCTGGGTCCCCACCACCGAGGTCTTGAAGAGCGCCGAGGATGCCTTCCAGGGGGCTCTTAAGGCCGCGGGGGTCAATAAAGAGGATATCCAGGCGGTCGGTGTCACAGGATACGGCCGGTTTTTAGTGGGCAAGGAAATCAATGCCAAGCTCATCCAGGAGGAGATCACAGTCAACTCCAAAGGAGCGGTCTTCCTGGCCGATGCCCAGAGGGGGGCGGCCACAGTTATCGATATTGGTGGCATGGACAACAAGGCCATATCGGTCCAGGACGGAATTCCCGGCGGCTTCACCATGGGCGGAATATGCGCCGGTGCCTCGGGAAGGTTCCTGGAGTTGACCGCCCGCCGCCTGGGCGTGGACATCACCGAGCTGGGCAAACTGGCCCTGAAGGGAGACTACCGGAAGGTGGCCATGAACAGCTACTGCATAGTCTTCGGCACTCAGAGCCTGGTCAACAGCCTCTCCATGGGCAACAAGCCCGAGGATGTGGCTATGGCTGCCTGTCATTCCGTTGCCGAACAGGTCTATGAGCAGCAGCTGCAGGAGGTAGAGGTCAAAGAGCCGGTTATCATGGTGGGCGGAACATCGCTCATCGAGGGCCTTCCCAAAGCGATGGAAGAGCTGCTGCAGGTGAAGGTGACCGTTCCCCCCTATGCCCAATATATCGGAGCGGTGGGCGCAGCTCTGCTGGTATCGGGACTGCTGGAGGGCTGAGATGGACCCGATGGAGGTCTTCAAGGTAGAGGTGACCGGCGGGGAGGAGTTCGGAGCCAAGAAGTACCGGGAGATTATAATGGACATTCTGCAGGACCTGGGTTTGATCAGGTCCATAGGCAGGCTCTATGTCTATGTCGACATAGCGGTTCCGGTCTTTGCAGTCTACGGCCTGCTCCGTTCCGGTATACCTCCTCTCACGGTAGCGGATGTGGGAGACGTGATGAAGGTCGGAGGCGGACATCAGATCAAGATCAATGATGAAGAGCATATGGCGGACCTCCTTAAGGCTTTGTGGAAGCGATACGGTCGAGAGAGGGTGGAACAGCCGGCAAGGGACGTTGTGATCATCGCCTCAGATACCTCGCCCTCCGATCTGATGGTTACCGATATGGAAGCGGAGTTCCTGCAGGATCTGACCGATGCCCTGGTCAGAGTGGCACCGGAAGGATTTCGCAACCGTCGAAACGTAATGACCAAAGACAGCTTCTTTTTCATCGCTGCCGAGGAGTCGATAAAGCCCGAACTGATATCAGAGATCGAAAAGAAGATCCGGGAGATGGAGAATGCTTGAGCCTGTGATGTTCACCGGAGGATTGTATAAGCACGACCTGGTATTGGAGTTGGTGGAGGACCTGGGCGGCTACATCCTGCAGAAGAATGTGACTCAGACGGAGATCATCCTCTTATTGCTGGTCCCTTCAGAGGATATGAATGCTCTGGAGATCCTAAGCCGGGAGCTCAGAGGAGAGCTGGTGCGGGCACCGCTTGCCGGTACTGAGGTGGCGGTGGTTACTCCCACCCTGGCCATTCATCATCTGCCCCATGTGGCCTGCGATACGGCTGAATATCTGCGCCGACACGGCTCCAAGACCAATATGATCGGTCTGGCCCGGGGGGTGGGCAGGGAGATCGCCCAGATAAATGAGTATGAGACCGCTCTGATAAACGAGCATGACGCTGCCGTTTTCATCTTCGGCAACTTTGGGGACTGCATCAAGAAAAAGGAGATCCTTTACCGGAATATCAGCGTGCCTGTGATAGTTACCGGAGGACCGAAGATTGATGCAGAAGAGCTGCCCTATGCCTTTGGCTATGTGCCCTCCATCGGACGGATGGCTCACAGGACCCGTAAGGCTAATGAGATTGGCACCCTGGACAGTATAGTCGAGGTGGTGGGGCGGGCGCTGGACCAGACCCGGGCGGCGATCGCCAAGGATCCTCTGACCACTTCTCCCCCCAGGGTGATGGATGCAGTACGTGAGCAGGTCCCGGAGGTGGAGTTCTCCTATTCCCCTCTGCCGATCGCCCTCAATCTGACCGGGGTGCGGGTGAAGCTTCCTTATGAGCTCTATAAGGATAAGCTGGCAGCAGTGACCTTTGATGAAGGGTTGAAGCTGGGCGAGGTGGCCACCATCAGGCCTTCCAGGATGAAGGATTATATACTGGTGAGGATACTCCCCAGCTCGGAAACTGGATTTGTGTTCTAGGAGTGCGGGCTGGGGCGGAGCAGAAAAGGCAGTGAGGAGTCGGATACCATGAGCTTTGAAGATGAACTGGATGCCATTTTGGTCAAGGGAAAGGATAAAGCTGCCAAGGACATTTTGAAGGTGGTGGAGAGGACCTATGGTGAGGTGCCCTACATCTTTCAGTTCATGGAGGATGACTCAGAGCTGCTCATCACTAAGGTGCTGCACAACAATGCCATTTTGAGAAGCTCTAACCTGGACGCAAAGACAGTTGAGCTGATATCAGTGGCGGTGTCGGCAGCATTGCGCTGCAGCCACTGCCTGAGGCTGCATATTCGCATGGCCGGAAACCTTGGAGTGCCGGATGATCAGGTTGCTGCAGCCATCTTCCTCGCTGGGAACCTGGTGAACGCCAGCGTGCTCGCCACTGCCGCCCGCAATCTGGATGAGGAGCGGGAGATCTGCCGTTCCTGCGAGATGGCGAGCGAGGCTTGCGAGATCAATGGAAAGGAGGAGGATTGACCCTTTTTCCACTGAGATTTATCGGGAATAGGGCCTATTGACTTTTTATCTCTTATCGACATGACCTCAATCGACTCCAAAGAGCCGGACTGGTGGTGGACGGCAGAGGAGCATCACCATGCTCTGATTGTTCTGCAGCTTGGTCTGAGGAGGCAAATTCTCAAGTTCATCGCCGACGGTCCAAAGGGCCTCCAGCAGATCTGCGAGGAGTTCAGTCTGAGCCCAGAAATGGCAGACTATCACCTCTCCATGCTCCAGACGGCGCTGGTGATCGAGAGGATCGGGCAGCTTTTTGGTATAACTTCTACCGGAATCCTGTACCTGGAAAATGTTGATGCCAGGCGATGACCTAATTCTCTGGCCATATTTCGCTTTTTACTTCTCCTTCTGGGTGGTTGACCAGGATTGTGGGGATGAATAATAT
>JAXDAR010000164.1:0-48424 GCA_034679645.1 Methanothrix sp.
CCTGGTAGCGAGAGGCCCGCCTTAACTCAGCCTGGTAGAGTGCGCGGCTGTAGTATGTCTCGCACCGTAGAGGTGCTACGCGCAGTCACCGCGATGTCCCCGGTTCGAATCTGGGAGGCGGGATCTGATATTTGTGTCCGGATGGTGTAGTGGCCCATCATGAAGGCCTGTCGAGCCTTCGACCCGGGTTCGAATCCCGGTCCGGGCGTTTATTCACAGATAAGAGGAAAGCTGGAACACCAACGGGATCTTAGCGTCCCGTCTTTTTTGTTTTCTTCAAGGATAAAAAGTTGGCTCTTCGCTAGATTGTGCGGGTATTGTACTGCAGAGAGTTTTTCTTGTGCCTTGGCGTCTTTGTGGTGAGGTCCATGCATCTTGATTTCACCACAGAAGCACGAAGGCACAAAGAAGAGAGAAATAGTATCCCCAGGTCTGCCCACAGAAAACAGCGATGAACCAAAAAGCTCGATGCCCTGCTCCGACGGTATTTCTCTTTTCTATGCCCAGGTATTGATGAGCTGTTTGAGTTTTACAGAGAAGAGTGTGTGCCAGCTTATTCAGATGTTATCGGCCATCTGACCGGGCGTCCAGAGCAAGTGCAAGCCAGAGGATGAGAGCCTAATCCGAACATATCAAGTACATCACTCGCCGGATACCCTGGACTGCACTCTATCGAGCAGCCTGACCAGCTCCTCCTTGATCACCGGCTTGGCGATGTAGTCATCCATGCCCGAATCCAGGCAGATCTCCCGGTCCCCTTCCAGTGCATAGGCGGTGATGGCAACGATCTGCGGCCCGTTCTCCGGCCAGCGCCTGCGTATCTCTTTTGTGGCGGTGATTCCATCCATATCCGGCATCTTCACATCCATGAATATCAGATCGAAATCCCTCTGCTCCAGGGCTAAAAGCACCTCTTTTCCATTTGCCACCGCATTGGACCGGTAGCCCATCCGCTTTAGCATATCCACCAGAACCCTCTGGTTGGAGGGATTATCTTCAGCCACGAGAATGCTCAGAGTATCCGGCCGGACTGGCCTATCTGATACTTCCAATCCATCCGATTCATGCGGATTCAGATAATCCGGAGAGACTGCCTCTGCCTGGATGGTGAAATGGAAGGCGGAACCCTGGCCGGGAGTGCTATCCAGCCAGATCTCACCTCCCATCAGCTCAACCAGCCTCTTGCTGATGGCCAGGCCCAGGCCCACCCCGTCCCGCTTGCGGCTCATGACGTGCTCCGCCTGGGTGAAGGGCTCAAAAATGGCACTTCTTTTATCCCCGGGTACGCCAATGCCCGTATCCTTAACAGTGAAATGGATCTGGCGCATGTTTCCCTCCAGATGGTGAGAACGGATGGATATGGAGATGTCCCCCTCATCAGTGAACTTCACAGCATTATCAAGCAGATTGACCAGGATCTGCCTGAGCCGTCCATGATCCCCGATGACGATATCAGGAGTACCGTAGCGAATGGTATAATCCAGGTTCAGGCCCTTCTGGTCCGCCTTGACCATCACCATCTCCAAAGCCTCCTCCAGGCAATGCTTGAGGCCGATGGGCTGATGCTCCAGCTCTACATTCTCCTTGTTGGCGCGGGAGAAGTCCAGGATTTCATTGACCAGACCTAAGAGAGCCTCTCCACTGTCTCTGATCCCTTCGATGTAATCTCTCCGCTCGGTTTCCAGTGGCTCATCCAGAAGAAGGCTGGCAAAGCCGATGACCGCATTCAGGGGGGTGCGCAGCTCATGGGACATATTGGCCATGAAGTCCGCTTTAGCTTCCGCTGCTGCTTCCGCGGCTTCCTTCGCCTCGATCAGCTCCGCTTCCAGCTTTTTATGTATCTCCAGCTCCCTGGAGAGCTCCTCATTCGAGGTCTCCAGACTCTCTAGAGCCGTCACCAGCTGGGCGGTCCTCTCCTGCACCTTCCGCTCCAGGTCATCCCGGGCCGCTCGCAGCTCCTCTTCCACCTTCTTTCTCTCTGTGATGTCCTGACCCTGAGCGATGGTGGCAACGATCCTGGTTTTATCCTCACCATAAATATTGGCTGAATTCCAGAGGACTATATGCACTGAGCCATCGGCATTGAGAATTGGAATCTCTATGACCTTCCAGTGCTCGCCGGAAAGCGTCCGCCGGATATACTCCAGGGAGGCCTCCTTGCTCTCATCTGGAAAGAGGATCTCCAGGGGCCGGCCCACAACCACCTCTGCCTCCAGGCCGGTCAGATTCTCAAAGGCATGATTGAACCTGGTGATCCGGAAAGAGGTGTCCCAGACGATGATAGGTGCATTGGCATAGTGGATAAGGCTCTCAAGGTAATCCCTGGCCTCATACAGGGCATTTTCGGCCTGTTTTCGCTCCGTTATATCCTGGCCCTGAGCGATGGTGGCAATGATGCAGGACTTATCCCGGTCGTAGACGTTTGCCGAGTTCCAGAGGACAGTGCGCACCTGGCCGTCGGATCTTTTAATTGGTATCTCCACCACCTCCCAGCGCTCGCCGGATAGCGTCCGCCGGATGTACTCCAGGGAGGCCTCTTTGCTCTCTTCCGGAAAGAGGATCTCCAGGGGCCGGCCCATAACCTCCTCCACCTCCAGGCCGGTCAGATTCTCAAAGGCATGATTGAACCTGGTGATATTGAAGGAGGTGTCCCAGACGATAATGGGTGCATTAGCATAATCGATGAGGTTTTCCAGGTAGTTTTGTGATTCTCGCAAAGCGGCCTCGACCTCTTTGCGCCAGGTGATATCTCTGCTGCTCGTCCTGCGCCCCAGCCATTTCCCATCTTTAGAGAACGCTGATCGACACATGTGGCTTATCCATCTGACATCGCCGTTCGCCTTCACTATGCGATAATCCAGCCTTGCCGGATCGGCATCTTTTTCGTAGTGGATTTTTAAGTGATTCTCGATGGTACTCCTATCATCAGGATGCACTATTTCCATCCCAAGATCGGGATTCTCAATAAAATCCCCGGCAGCAAAACCGGTTATCTGCTCGCATGAGGGCGAGATATACAGGTAGTGGCCATCCGGATCCATCCAGGTCTCCCAATCAGAGGTGAATTCTGCAATCAACCGGAACTTCTCCTCGCTATTCCTCAAGGCCTCCTCCGCCCTTTTGCGCGAGATGCATTCCAGGATAGTGGGTGCCAATGCCTCCATGGCCATCTGGTCCTCCCAGCGATATCCCCCTTCGCGATTGCCGAGGCCGATTATGCCCACTGTTCTGCCGTTTTGAATTAGAGGAACACCAAGGAAAGATGTCAGAGCCGGATAGCCTCGAGGAAGCTCGATCTTCTCCGGATTTGAGGAAAGGTCGTTTGTGAGGATGATCTTGCCCTCTTGAAGAACACTGCCAAATAGGCCATTCACTGTAAGGGTTTTCGACTGTTTGGGCTGGCCAGCGCCTTCAGGCACTTCGCATGGCTCGCACTCAAGATGTTTCATTGCAATTTCATGAAAGAGACCATCGGGGCCGATCTCATGGATAAATCCATATTTGCTACAGGTAATGGACGCAGCGACATCCAGACAGGCTCGCGCCAGATCTCCCATTGTATCAAAACGCATAGCCTCTTCATGGACCTGATTTATGGCACCCAGAATGATATTCTGAAGGTCAATCCTGGCCTGGATTGTTTTGCTCTCAGTTATATCCCGAACCACGGACACAGATCCTATGATTTTGCCGTCAGCATCTCTGACCGGGGCGGCATTAACCTGGCGATATCGCAGCATCCCCGCTGCCGGAGTTCGGATGATCTCTTCTCGGTTCGTTACTACATCACCCTGAAGGGCGAGCAACGGAGGAGCCTCATCGACAGGGCGGATGCTGCCATCGGAGCGGTAGACCTCCAACATGGAAGCGAGATCTCCTATGTCTACATCCTCCACTGAAACAAAGCCAAACTCCCTTGCGGCAGAGGGATTCGCCAGGGTAAATCTCTTCTTTTCGTCGGCAAACCAGATCTCATCATTGATGCTGTTTAACAGTGCTCTGAGTTTGTCTCTCTCCTCCTGGGCGGAAGCCAGCGATATCTCTCTTTCCTTTGCGGCCAGGGCCATCTCCTCATTCTGTTTAGAGATCCTTTCGATGTCAGTAGATAGCTCTCCCAGGTGGGCTCGAAGCCCTGCCAGGCCATCGGTTAGGATTTCAATGGCGTTTGCTGGACTGCTCATGCTCTTAGCATTCAGGTCACCCAACTGCCGTTGAATGTCGGATATTCTTTGGGAGAGTTTATCGCCGGCCATATCTCTGCCTCACTTGCCGATCTTTCAGCCAAATTGACTGTGTCTCAATGTTATTATAAGTTGTTTGCCATTTTCACGCGAACTCATAATCCGTATCGGAAAACAAAATCCTTTTATCTTCCCCCGCCTTCAGTAGCGGCATGTTCAAGATCGGCTTCGTGAAGCTCGGAAACATAGCCACCTCTACGGCTATTGATTTGTCCCTGGATGAGATCGCAGAGAGAACGGATATAGAGTTCAAGATCATCAGCTTCGGCCCCACGATGACGGAGAAAGAAGGTAGAGCGGCAGAAGAACTCAAGGCCTGGCAGCCGCAGCTGGTGGTCATCAGCAGCCCCAATGCTGCCACCGCAGGTCCCACTGCTGCTCGGGTGATGTTCAAAGGAACGCCCACCATCATCATCTCCGACGGCCCGAGCAAGAAGGAGGCTCGTGAGGCTCTATCCGCCGAAGGCTTCGGCTATATCATCCTTCCCATGGACCCCCTCATCGGAGCGAAGAGGGAGTTTCTCGATCCGGCGGAGATGGCCCTTTTCAACTCCGATGCCCTGCGCGTCCTGGCCGCCTGCGGAGCCATCCGCCTGGTACAGGAGGAGCTGGACAGGACCATGGCCAGCATCATCGCCGGCCAGGCCTTGCTGCCGACAATTCTGGCCACCCCGGAGAAATGTGCCGATAGGATGCACTTTTCCAATCCCTATGCCCGAGCTAAAGCGATGGGTGCCCTTTATATGGCTCAGACCGTGGCCAGCATAGATGCAGTAGCCTGCTTCCGCTTAAAGGAACTGCAGGCCATAGCCCTGACTGCCGCAGCGGGACACGAGGTCATGCGGGCTGCTGCCCGCCTGGCGGATGAGGCCAGGGAGCTGGAGAAGGCAAATGATACCGTATCCCGCCACCCCCACGCCCGCACTGGAGAGCTGATGCAGAAGGTGGGCCTGCTGGACAAGCCGGAGAGGGTCTAGGAAATACTTTCGCCCTGCGCGGATCTTAGCTAAATAGCATCAAGGGAGATTTTCATCATAATAAAGGAAGAAGCACAGCCCTGCCCTACACGCTTCTGGGAGAATAAGGGCTGCCTTCCCCTCGCTTTTCTATGGAAAGAGATAAAGCATCCTAGTGTTCCCCTGATAACAATGGCTTTGCTGGAGATCAAAGGGGTATACAAGCAATTCTTCGCCGATGGCAAGGAGATGGAGGCCCTGCGTGACATCAACCTGACGATCGAAGATAATAGGTTCGTCTGCTTCATAGGGCCCTCAGGATGCGGCAAGACCACACTGCTTCGCATAGTGGCCGGCCTGGAGCTGCCCACCGCCGGCACAGTGGCCATAGATGGCCAGCCCATAACCGGCCCTTCTCCGGAGAGGGGGATGGTCTTCCAGGAGTATTCCCTCTTCCCCTGGCGAACCATCCTGGATAACACGGTCTTCGGCCTGGAGCTCAAGGGCATGGATAAGGCCAAACGAGAAGAAAAGGGAAAACAGTACCTGAAGATGGTCGGCCTGGAGGGCTTTGAGAATCGTTATCCTCATGAGCTGTCGGGAGGAATGAAGCAGAGGGTGGCCATAGCCAGAGCGCTGGTCAATGAACCCAAGGCCATTCTCATGGATGAGCCCTTCGGAGCCCTGGACGCTCAGACCCGCAATACCATGCAGTCCGAGCTGCTCAGAATCTGGGAGGAGGAGAAGAAGACGGTGATCTTCGTCACCCACAGCGTCGACGAGGCCATCTACCTGGCAGACGCCATAGTTATCATGTCCGCCCGTCCGGGAAGGATAAAGGACATAATCGATATTCCTCTGCCCAGGCCCAGAAACAGGACCAGCACCGAGGTCAATCAGATCAGGGATCGGATCCTCTGCGATCTCCGCTCAGAGATTGCATGCCGCTGAGGATATGGTTTTATATCGCCGAAGGAGCACTAATTCTCACTTTGTTTTTCCGCAGGTGAGGCAGTTGATGGGATCGAGATGGATGGAGCTTCCGCGCATCGTGGCCGTGGGAAGCGGGGCGATATTGGAGCTGCCCCAGATCTGCTCTTATCTGCACCTTTTGGGCAGAGGGCTCATAGTCACCGGCCCTCATACCGAGGAGGTGGTGGGAAAGACCATATTCAATCTGCTGGAAGAGAGCGGTTTTCAGCCCGAAACCCTCATTTGCACCGCCTCAAAGCTGGAAGAGGTGGATCGCGCAGAGGCTGTGGCCAGGGAGATTGGAGCGGGCTTTCTGATCGGCGCCGGTGGAGGCAGATCGATCGATATCGCCAAGATCGCTTCCATGAGGACGAATATTCCTTTCCTCTCCCTGCCCACCGCTGCTTCACACGATGGCATCTGCTCCTCTCAGGCCTCCCTGACAGTAAATGGAGAGACTGTCTCCCTTCCCGCCCAGTCTCCTCTCTCCATCATCGCCGATACCAGGATAATTGCCCGCGCCCCAGCCAGGCTTCTTGCCGCCGGTTGTGGGGATATCATCTCCAACTACACCGCCATCCTGGACTGGGAGCTGGCCCACCGGCTCAGAGATGAGGAGCTGAGCGAGTATGCCTCCGCTCTCTCCCTCATGACCGCCAAAATGATCGTCGAGCGTGCCTCTGATATCCGGCCGGCGCTGGAGGAATCGGCCAAGATCGTGGTGAAGGCTCTGATCTCCAGCGGGGTGGCGATGAGCATAGCCGGCTCATCCCGTCCAGCCAGCGGCTCGGAGCACAAGTTCGCCCATTCAGTCAATCGCATATCTCCGGGAAGAGCCCTGCATGGGGAGCTGTGCGGCCTGGGAACCATAATGATGATGTATTTGCACGGCAAAGACTGGAGAATGATAAAAGAGGCCCTCGCCCAGGTGGGTGCACCCACCTCAGCCGACCAGATCGGACTGGATGCGGAAACTGTGGTGGATGCTCTGGTCAATGCCCATAAGATCCGTCCGGAGCGCTACACCATACTGGACTCGGGGCTCAACCGGGTGGCAGCCTCCCGGGCAGCCGAGGCCACGGGAGTTATTTAGCAGAAGGATAACGAATTATAAAGATATTAATAATAAATAATATGCATATAATAATTGGCTAATAATGATTAATAGAGGAGAATGAGATATGTCCGAGGCATCTACCCAAATTACATTGATTGGAACAAAGCTTGCCAGCATCGGCATGGAGTTCACCTTCATGGGCCCCACACCGGAATGCGAATCCTGCAAGCTGAGGAATACCTGCATCAATCTGGAGCCGAGGAGGCGCTACCGGGTGCTGGGAACGCGCGGTGAGTTGGTGCACGAGTGCCCCATTCATGAATCAGGAGTGAGGGCAGTGGAGGTGGCGGAAAGCCCCATAATCGCGGCCTTTGATGCCAGAAAGGCATTCCCCGGCTCAAAGATCGTCTTTGAGGCCGTGAAATGCGATGATCCGGAATGCAGCATGTACGACATATGCCATCCCACCGGGCTGAAGGATGGTGAGAGGTGCACCATTGTCGAGGTGGTGGGGGAGGCACCGGAGGACTGCCCGCGAGGGAATATCCTGAAGCTGGTGGAGTTTCGCCGATAGATGAAGACCATAACCTACAGCAAAAATATTTTTCTGCCCGTCACCAACCTCTGCCGCAACCGCTGCCAGTACTGCTCTTTTCGAAAAGATCTGAATGAGGCCCAGTTGCTAAAAAGGTCGCAGGCCTTGCGTCTTATGGAAGAGGGCAGGGAGCAGGGGTGCTCTGAAGCCCTGTTCACCCTGGGGGAGAGGCCGGAAGAGGTTGATGGCTTTCGGATGCTGCTGGCAGGAGAGGAGAGAGAGGACCTCACAGGCTACCTGATAGAATTATGCGAGCTGGCAATAGAGCATGACCTTCTCCCCCATACCAATGCCGGGCTTCTATCTGAAGAGGAGATGGCTCGCCTGCAGCCCTACAATGCTTCCATGGGGCTGATGCTGGAGAGCAGCGCCAGGCTCGGTGCCCATCTGGATTCTCCCGGAAAGAATCCACAGCTGCGCCTTGAGCATATCGCCCGGGCGGGCAGGCTGCTTATCCCATTTACCACCGGCATTCTGGTGGGCATCGGTGAGAGCTGGCAGGACAGAATCCAATCCCTGCAGGCCATAGCCCGTTTGCATGCTGAATTTGGCCATATTCAGGAGTTCATAGTGCAGCCCTTCGATCCCAAGCCAAAAACGGCCATGGCATCTTTTCCCCGTCCCAGGAGTGAGGAGCTAATTCGAACGGTGAAGCTGGCCCGTGAGATTCTCCCTGCGGATGTGGCGGTCCAGGTCCCGCCGAACCTGGTTGACCCTTTTCCCCTGGTGGAGGCTGGAGCGGACGATCTGGGAGGGATCAGTCCTGTAACTCGTGATGGGATAAATCCAAATAGCTCCTGGCCAAAAGAGGAGGAGCTGAAAAGGAGCCTATTCCCCTATGAGTTGAAGGAGAGGCTGCCTGTATATCCCCGGTTCATAAAGAAGGGCTGGCATGGCCATAAAATCCGCAGGCTGGCAGCCCTCCTGGCGGGCGAGGACGGCCTGCGGCGAAAAAGTATATCTTCCAGAGAATGCTGGTGAGTTTTGTGAAGAAGAAATATCTTGAGATAGGGCTGAGCACGGGTCTGGTGCTTATGATGATCATCCTCATTTTGGGGGCGCAGATGATCCTTCCCGCTGAAGAAAGTGCATCCGTCTTTGCCTTGATAATACTGCTCTTCATCGTGGCCATGGGGATAGTGGGTTTGAAGCTGGATGATATGTAGCTGCGTTAAATATAAATATAATAATACACATTTCCCATTGAGGGTTCTATATGGCAGGATTTCTGGAAAAGCTCAAGCTCATTGGAAAGTCCAGCGAGCAGGATTATACCGAGGTGGATTTAGGCCAGTTCGAAGAGCCGAGGGGCTCGAATGAGATCGTCCTGCGGGTGGCGGAGATGGGACGGATTGAGATTCTGCCTGAGGTCAAGCAGGAGGTCTACAACGGCAATATAGTCCTGGCGGACATTGCCGGCCTGAAGAGGGATAAAGCCGCCCTGGATAGGGCTATAGGCGAGCTGAAAAAGGCGGTTGAGGATGTATCCGGAGACATTGCCGGCATCGGAGACGACCTGATTGTCCTGGTTCCAAACGGCATAAAGATAGACCGTGAAAAAGTGGTGGGAGGAAAAGATTGAATCTTACAACCAATACCAACTGCCCTGTTTGCTCTGCCCAGATGCAGTTTTCCTGGGAGACGCAGGATATACCATATTTCGGTGAGGCCATGTTGATCTCCGGGGTCTGTGAGTGCGGATTCCGCCATAGCGATACCATTTTATTGACTCAGAAAGAGCCGGTGAGAAATACCCTGGCAGTACAAACTCTGGAGGATCTGGATGCCAGGGTGATCCGCTCCTCCAGCGGGACGATTCGAGTGCCTGAGCTGGGGGTGGACATAGAGCCAGGGTATGCTTCCGACTCCTATGTCTCCAATGTGGAAGGGGTGCTGGAAAGGATCGAGGAGATAGTCTGCTTTGCCACCTCCCAGGCCCGGGCGGCAGAGAACCTGGAGAGTACCAGGAGAGGAGAGGAGATCCTGGAGAACATCGCCCTGGCCCGGAAGGGAGAGTTCTCCTTAACCATTATCCTCGAGGATCCCCTGGGGAACAGCGCCATAGCCTCGGAGAAGGCGGTCGTTACCCCACTGACCGATGAAGAGGTAGCCTGCCTTCAGACCGGCATCATGCTTTTGGAAGTCTAAGATGCTGGTTTTGAGTGGAGGCACAGGAACTCCCAAGCTCCTCAGAGGCTTGAAGGAGTTGATATCCCCGGAAGATCTTTCTGTTGTGGTGAACACCGCCGAGGACCTGTGGATATCTGGAAACTATATATCTCCAGATGTCGATTCCGTCCTTTATACCCTGGCAGATATGATCGATGAGAAGAGATGGTGGGGCATTAAAGGGGACAGGACTCTGACCCATGACTTCCTCCTCATGATGGGGGTGGACGAGAAGCTTGCGGTGGGCGATAAGGATCGAGCGGTGCACATATTTCGCAGCAACCTCCTCCGCCGGGGGGTCAAGCTCAGCCTGACCACAGAAGCCCTTGCCGATGCCCTGGGGGTCATGCAGAGGGTGGTCCCCATGACCGATGATATCGTCTCCACAGTCATCTGCACCCGGGAAGGGATGATGCACTTTCAGGACTTCTGGGTGAGCCTGAGAGGCGTGCCAGAGGTGGAATCTGTGATCTTCACCGGACTGGAGGAGGCCTTACCCTGTCAGGGATTTCTCGATCTGCTGGAAAAGGAGGATACCATCGTCATCGGTCCCAGCAATCCGGTCACCAGCATCGGTCCGATACTCGCTCTCACCGGGGTGCGAGACCGCCTGAAGAGGAAGAAGGTGGTGGCGATCAGCCCCTTTGTAGGGAATAAACCGGTGAGCGGCCCGGCGGCAAAGCTCATGGCTGCCTGCGGAGTTCCAGCCAGTGATGAGGGGGTGGCAGCTCTCCTGGGGAAGATAGACCTATTTGTGGTTGACAGGAAGAGCAACTACTGCGGAGATTGCGTGCGCATGAAAACCCTTATGAGGACAAAAAATGAGAGTCTGGCAGTGGCGAAAGGCTTGCTGGATCTGATCGAATGTTCTTAGGCGTGGACCACGGGACCACAGCTATCAGATTTGCCACTGAAAAGGGCTCCTGTTATGAGATCTCCCGCAGCCTAGCCTCCGGGCTCTCTTCCCAGGAGATACTCTCATCGGTTAGAGATAACCTGGGACAGGATAAGGTGGACCTGGTTGCTCTCTCCTACTCCATGGGCGACGGCATAGCCCGGATTGTGAGGCTAAAGGACGCTGCCAACCGGGGACTGATAAGTCAAGATGGGGCAGGGCTACACCAGGGTGGAGGGACCCGGGTATTCGAGGCCATCAGGGCTTCGGGCTGGCCGGCCATACTCCTGCCCGGAATTCATCGCGCAAGCAGGATAGATCCCAGATTTAGGATTTTCAGCCACGGCATGAGCCCGGAGAAGGTGGGACTGGCCTATGGCGTCTTCAGACGGGGATTTGATAGCTTTATCGTCTCGGATGCGTCCTCGAATACGGTGACCTTTGCCGTGCTGAAGGGGGAGATAATCGCAGCCCTGGATGCGCCCATCTTCGCGCCCGGCCTCCTGCAGGGACCGCTGGATGTAGAGGCCATCCGGGAGGTGGATGCGGGCAATCTTACCGCCAATCAGGCTTTTACTCAAGGCGGAATCCTGCCCAAAATGGAAAGAAGCCGGCTGGAGGACTGCTCGGAAGATGAGAAGGAACAGGCTATGGAAACCCTGGCCCTCTTCTCGGCCATGGAGATCTCCGCCTTGCAGGTGCTGATGAGAGACCGGGGAGAGGATGACCCCGCCCTTTTTTTGGCGGGAAGTCCGGCAAAAGTGATAGAAAACAGGATCAGCCAGCTTTTAAGAAAAAGGGTAGCCACTCTGGAAAGATGCGCTGCGGCCAAAGGGTGCGCTAAAGTGGCGGAGGACGTCTTTTTGGGAGTGGAGACAATACTTGGAATAGAAGTGGATGAAATGCCGGACAGAATCAGAGAATGAGGACACCCGCACCTATCCGTTCATGTCGAAATCCTTTTCCAATATGGGCGATAACACGAAATGATGAAAACTGTCTGGGAGAAAGAGGTACGCGATCTGGAGGATAGGGCCTCATATATCAAGGGAGAAAAGGCCAGGATGCTGAAAGAAGATGCTGCAAATGCCCTGGCTAGGGCGGAGAATGCCAATGTTAGTCCTGATCTGATCGAGCGCCTGGATCTCCTTTTGATCAATCTCACTGAAGCATCACGCGATGTGTGCACCAATACCAGGTGTCCTCATTACGGCAAGAAGTGCAAAATGAGATGATAATCATTGTCCGTGAAGGGGCAATGATGTTCCCGTGCGCTTGCAGCAGGTATCGCGAGGAGCATAAAACAATTTTGATCGCCACTGAATTTACAAACCATATCGCCTTGATTCCTTTTTGCCTCTCAATCATGAGTTCCTTGGTCTACAGTTTCCTTGATTTATATTCTGATTCTGGCCAGGTATTTGGTCAATTTCCTTTTTTACCATCGAACCAAAAAGGTTAATAATCAATTGAATAAAGGATAAAACAGGTGGACCGGATTGGCTATGCAATCAGTATCGGCATTCATGTTCCTGGGGCTTAGACCACCTCTTGAGAAGATAAAGTCGTGCATATTGCTTATCCCGTTGGATTCCGGTCTGCCTGATTCCTTTAAATAATTGCATACCTATATATAATTATTTAGATAATTATGGTTCTAATCATTTAAGATCGAGCTTCTCTCAATAGCAATTCGATAGCCCAGCATTCTTCCGAAAAGGTTAATTACCATTTGGCCAATCCGAGAAAGTGGTAGAATAGCCATGAATATATCGGGGCCTTATGATTTGCAGCCGGGATTAGCAGATCGATTCAGTTCGAACCAGAGGACAAGATCAATGGCTATGCTGCAAAGGAGTGCCATAATCGCAGAGGCAATCCGGGCCCTGAAATTGAAAATGCAAAAGCACGCAGCACCTGTTGCCAAGGTCAAGGACCTTCTGCAAAGGTGCAACTGCGGGCAGGAAGAACAGTTATTCATCGGATATTGGAGGGAATATTGTGCAGTTTGATCCACTAGACCTTGGCTTATTTGCCATAGTGTTAATAGTGCTCGTAGGACCATTCATGGTCAAAAAGATCGAGCACAATCTTGAGGCATTTCTGTTTGTTATGGGCGTACTGGCGGTGACGATATCCAGCTTCTATAACAAAGAGACGCTGGTGCAGACTTTAGGCTATACAGAACATCAGGTAGAACTCATCGGCTGGAACATGGAAATAGTAATGGAGGCAGTTAAAGAGCCTATAATAAAGGGAATTGTTCCCGCGGTACTGGTTGCTGGCCTTCTCTTCTATTACGGGAAATCCGCCGTGCAGTCGGCCATGAATTCCATCAGCAAAACAGTACCTGTTAAGATCATCGTATTCCTGATTGTTGTAATTCTTGGCCTGTCTTCAAGCATTATCACGGCCATAATCGCATCTTTACTCCTTGTGGAGCTTATGAATTGCATGCCCTTTGACAGGCAGACCAAGATCAATCTGTGTATCATCGCCTGCTTTTCCATAGGCCTAGGCGCAGTTTTAACCCCGGTGGGCGAGCCTCTCTCCACCATAGCCATCACCAAGCTGCAGGGAGAGCCTTATCATGCCGGATTCTTCGTCCTCTTCAACCAGCTGGCCGTATACATCATACCAGGATGCCTGGCGATGGGACTCTTGGCCATGTTCTTCACCGGCAAAGCCAAAGCAATGGAATGCAAGGTTAGCGAAGAAGAGGACGGCGGATTGAGAGATGTGGTGATCAGAGCCATCAAGGTTTACATCTTTGTGATGGCGCTTCTGCTCTTGGGCGCAGGCATGAAGGTGGTAATAGACAAATACATATTAGGAATATCCCCTGAGATCCTGTACTGGGTTAACATGGTTTCTGCCATTTTGGATAATGCCACCCTGACTGCCGCTGAAATGAGCCCGGCCATGAGCATGACCCAGATCCAGGCAGTCCTTATGGGATTGCTTATCTCCGGCGGCATGCTGATCCCGGGAAATATCCCTAACATCATCTCCGCCGGAAAGCTGGGGATATCCAGCAAGGAATGGGCAAAATTGGGAGTTCCGTTGGGCCTCGTGCTTATGGCCCTGTACGTCGTGTGGATATTCTACATACCTTTCCACATGGAGTTTCACTTCTGAGGCGAGAAGAAGTATCTGATCGCCTCTTTTTTTTATTGAAAAAGTTTAAAATAACTTATTTGATGCTCTGCATTCGCCTCAAGCTTTTTATGATCTCTACTGCCATCGCACTAGGCACTTTGCTAAGTTGACAGTCCGTTAGTATCCGGAATAGCTCATCTCTTTGCGCCGATGCCGTATGCTGAGCTGCATATAGCATTGCGCCCTGATATCCCTCATCGATAAGACTCTTCTGAAGTTTTTCCATTATGCCATCATCGATATTCGTTTTTATGGCGCCAATATCGTTTATTACTTTAGAGAGTCTATCTCTGCTAAAATTTTTGTTGGTCTCAATTGAAATAGCAGATTCCTGGACGAAATTCAGAGCCTTTTTAGAAGCCCCATTCAGGATCATCTCAGATGCTAGCTTCTTTAAGGTTTTCCCCTGGAGAATGGCTTCCGCTTCTAAAGCCATATATGCTTCCTGGGTTATCTCAATTCTTGTATACTTTACACTGGGCATTTGCTCGCCGGGCCTCTCTCTAATTTCGGTTGCCTTCATCAGTATTAAAGGCTATGGAGGACTTGCCCGCGGCCAGAGATAATTGCAGCAATCATTTATGGTCTGGATTTCTTTCCCCTGGTAATGAAAAGAGAAGACGAAAGAGAAGATAAAAATAGTATTTCTGGCCCCCAGCCAGGACTGGGATAAAGGCAATTCCACTGCGGTTTACCTTACACCTGATCTGCTATCGGACCACTTATTAAGGAACAACGGCAGGGCGACGACAAGAACGCCTAATAGGATAATAGCGTATATCTGGGACATAGGATCCATCTCTTCTCACCTCCGGAAACTGAGATATTAGATTTAGCTCCATTTGATGGCGACCCTGATAAACTTTTTGCTGCACCTCCGGGATCGAGATCCAGGTCAGATCCTTTTACAACTGCGGGATCTTTCCCTCTGTCGCGAATCATTCCGGGCATTTTTATGGTTATTTCGCCAAATTGGCAAAAAAGGTATTTAACAAAAAAGGCATTTTATCAAATAATAATTTGTCAAAAAAGCAGAGCCAAAGGAAAATCTGCCTTGATAATCTATTAAATTGGCCTAAAAATTGCTTAAATTCGGAAAAGCTTTAAATAAACGGAAATCCTTTCCTTGATCGCAGACAGGCCCTCTTTGGAAGAGGGCTCCAAAATGCAGGAGATATATATGGCAGGCTACATAAACGAAGGGGCACCAAATGTGGGAAAGGATGTACAGGTCAAAGGATCGATAACGTCAGAAGATAGCGGATTTTATCTCATGGTTATTTCGGCAATAATATTTTTAATCGCTGCTCTGTCCGGTAATCTGGCATAGGTCGATTTGCAGAATACTCTGGGCCCGAGATCTGAACGACCCAAATTCGATTCAGATCCTCTCCCAGATTTTATAGATAACGATTCTTTCTTTATCTTCTCATTTTGTGATGTGATGGTTCTCCATTCTCAAGCCTATGCCGATCCTCTCGCCCCTCTGCCGGGCAGGGTTCTGAATATCCTCGCTTTAGGATCAATTGCTCCTGATTCTATCAATCTCTGTATATGGGGATTGATATCAGCAGTCCTCTGCAGGAACTGCTCTGCCACCAGCCCCTCAAGCTTCTTTTTGTCCACCTTCTTCCCCTTACCGATCCCCGGACAGGTGGAATTGTAGCGGATGTTCAAAAGGAGGTCCCCATTGGATAGCGTCTCCTCTTCCACCCGGAAAGGAAAAAGCCGGCAGGCGATCGGCCGCACTGAGTAGATGCTGCAGCCATCACGATAGAAGACGCAGGTAGTATCCTCATTGCTTTTCATCACCGGCAGGTCGAGGATCACCTTTTGCCCCTCATCCTCGATCTTCACATAGCAGCCATCGTAGTCGTAAAGGGTATCCACGAAGTCGGAGGGCATCATGCCCGTCCTATCGCTGATTGCAGCCACATCCTTCTCCGTGAGATAGATCAGGTTTGAGCTTTTCCAAAAATCCTCTATCTGCTCTGCGGGAATGAGATCATCAAACTCCACAGGCCTTTTGTGGTGGCAGCATGAGCCGCATCTCTGACACTGGAAACGGATATCGCCAAAGATGGCCTTAACCATAACTTGGGGCATAAATCCCCTCAAAAAAGATAGAAAAGGAGAAGGCGACCTAAAGGGTCGTCTTCAGGGGATGCTTCTCTGCTAAAACCTCCAGTCCCAGCTCCTGGGCGGACTCTGCCTTCATGATGTCCACCATTGCCGCAGCGGGGAAGATCATGGGGGCATTCTCAATGGGCCCGTAGAGGTAGTAGTCAGCACCGACGATTCCGGCCACCAGGTTTGAGCCGATATCGACAGGAGCGAAAGCCTCCTTATGCTGCTTCTTCCACTTCTTCATCCAGTCCCAGGCGGAAGCGCCGTTGTGGAATCCTCCGCCCACCGGCAGGCCGTACATGGCCTTGATGGCGATGCAGGCACGGTAGGTTGCACCGGATCCGGCTCCCAGGGGCATGGCCGCAGTATCGATGAGAGGCCTGGTGATGCCGCACTCCTTGGCATAATCCATCAGTGGCTTTTGAGCACCGCCTGCGGCCTTGTTCATCATATCCATCTTGCCCTTGGTTCCCTTCTCAATGGCGTTGAAGATGAGGACGATGGCCGAGTCCAGATCGCTCTCTTTGACCGCCTTGAGCTCCTCGGGGGTGATGGAGGCATTGATGGAGTTATGGATGGCTCTGTCAGCCACTCCGATCTCAGTGGCGTGCTGGACGCCGAAGGCGCGCACCTCGGGCGCAGAGGAATCGATGAGGAAGGGATAATCGGATATGCCCACGAACCAGTCTATCTCTTTGGCCATGGCCTCGTTGCTCTCGGCCACGATCTGGTTCATGCAGCTATTTCCGGTCACATCGCTCATCTCTACCTGAGTGTTCCAGAGCCGCTCTGCCGCTGCTACGTCAAAGACACCGTGCTCCGGGTCAGAGACGATCTTATGCCTGGCATAGAACATGGTGCCGATGCAGCATGTGGGGTACTCGCCCGGCTGGCCCCCTAACTTGAATTTACCGAAATCGAAGACTTCTTGCTTCCTATCAAATCTGAACATTCAAATCACCGCCTTCCAATTGCCTGCGTATACGAACAGTATGTATGCTAAGACCAGTATCAGTCCTGCGCAGATGCCATAGGCCATGCCCAGATCTCTGCCAATGGACTTTCCAGCCCTCATGTACTTCTCTGAGGAGTAGAACTCTATCTTCTCCTCTATCTTCTCCAGCCTTGCCATCACATCTCTGAGCTGATCCGGATCTACCACAGCAACTGGTACTGCCGGCTTGGTATCTTCTGGCATATGTTCTGGCATGGTTCAAATCCCTCCCATAAAGGCAAAAGGCCCCAGCATCATCACAACAGCAAGGACAAAGCCGATGGCAAATCCTATGGAGACCGTGGACATAACTCCCGAGCTGAGCTTGGTCTCCCTGGCCAGAAGCTGGCCCTTATACCGTACATCCTCCACTATTGCGTCGATCATGGGCATATTTGGCTCTAACACCGCGGGCAATCCCTGGCCATATGCAATCTCTTCTGCCATTTTACATTCCTCCTGCCACTCTGAGAATCAATCCGAAGAGGACGAGCACCACAGTCATGCCCAGGGCTATGCCCTCGATCTTGCCAGCATAGATGCCTGCCTGCAGCTTATTGAGGAGTCCGACGTTGGTCACAGTGGCATCAATGCCCCGCATCCTCCCTCTTACCTCCACCATCTCCGCTGCCATGGGCTTGAGGCCGCCTGCCTCTTCTTCTTCTCCGCCCTCTTTGATCTCAATGGCCATGGGCTCGACATCGAGAGCGCCCGGGTCCTTACTGGCCAGCTCCTTGACCTTGCTGGTGATGGCCCCCATGTCCTCGGTGTTCATCATCATGACCGCTTCCACCTGGGTCTTCCAGCGCTCAATGGCCTCGGGGGTCAGGTTCTGGATGAAGGGAATGGCTCCCTTGGCCCCGATGATCCTGCCTTCCTTGTCGATTCCGCTCTGGGTGAAGGCCTCAACCGCCTGACCGGTGATGTGCCCCTTGACCTCCATTCCCGTGATCAGCACGTACCTGATATTGGGATTGGAGATGACATTGGCCACCATCTTCTCTATGCCGATGTTCTCGGTCTTGCAGGGCCCGGCCAGGGCCGCTCCTGCCTTGATCAGATCGGCATTGTGAAGGTGCGATCCGCAGGTGCACACTGCGACCGGGCTCTCTGGATTTCCCACCTCGTACTCGCCGGTGATCGTCGGCCAGGGATCCGAAGGCTTCTTTTTAAGCACCATCTCTAAGCACCTCCGCCAAGCGCTTTCCTGACGATCTCAAAGGTCGCCGGATTGGTGAACGCCATAGAAAGCAGCAGCACAAAGGAGACGACCAAGCCGATTATGAATCCCATCCAGATGTTGGTATAAAGGCCTGCGATGTATGAGGCCTTTCCCCGGTTGGCATACGAGGAAAGGAGCTCATTGTCCGGAACCAGCTGGTTCACCAGGTCGTCCGCAATCTTATCCATTTTTTCTATTCTCTCATAAACCGGGTCGAAGGTGAACAAGACCACGTCCGCCCTCTGCTCCGAGACCACTCCTTTCATGGGGTCGAAGATCAGGCCCAGTTCCGGTGATACTCTAACAAATCCCATCTAGAACACCTCACTGCACCGTTGGCGGCAATAGTCCTGTTCCCACGACTGCGGATGCATCCCTCTTCACCAGCTTGTAGTACATCTTGAAGAAGTAGTACCAGATGGCAAAGCCGATGACAAGCTGCAGCAGTCCCGCAGCCAGGCCCTGCGTCAACAAGGCCCCAATTCCGGTGGTTACCATGGCCAGTCCGGCCACCATTATCGCATTGACCAAAGTCCTGTCCTGCTTCTCATCCGGGCCGAGATTGGCATTGAAGGGATGCAAGATGGCCAGGCCTCCAGCGATGAAGATGATGGCGATGTAGCCGGTCATGAGAACGTCGCTCACAATATCGGCATATCCCAGGGTGCCGGATACGGCGAAGCTCCAGCCGAGAATGGCCAGTGCACCCGCCATGGACAGGTCGGCATTGCCCTCCTCCATCACCGGGATGTTGAACTTGATGACCTTATTGGCAATGACGCCTATGATATAACCGAAGACTCCGGCGTAGACCAGGGTGATGATCGGGCCGAGCCAGAGGAAATTGATCGTCTCTGCCATAGAGAGGCCGAACATGACAGCGATTATGCCCATGCCCAAAGCGAGCATGCCGATGGACGGGACTCCGGTACCAATACCGTAAGCACAGACTCTTCGCACTGCATTGGCGCCCATGACCACGGCGAATATCGCAGCCACCGCCCCGATGAAAGAGAACACCTCAGTGTTAAGGGCGGAATTGAGCATTGCGCCCAGATATATTCCCACAATGGAGCCCACCAGGCCGTACATTCTCAGTTTCTTGGGATCATATGCAGACGGCGCTCCGCCTGCTGCTCCTCCTAGAGACATTTCAGGCACCTCCTGTGATCAAAACCGATGCAAGAGCAAGCAGTACGCTGGCGATGAGACAGGCTCTGAAGGCAAAGGGCCACTTCTTGAACTTGGGATCATGGAAGCCCTCGATAGTGCCCTGGATATTCCAGGAGGCAATAACTGCGTTCACCAGGAATATGCCGATGGCAAACATGGCGCTCAAAGAGGCATTGTGGTTGATCAGATAGAGTGCATAGTAGATCATGGCTCCGCCAAGACCTCCCATCATGCCGCCGATGAGGCCGCTGACAAAGCAGATGGTGGGTATGCCCTGGCCGACTGTTCCCGGTGCCACATAAGGCGGCTGGGAGAATCCGGTTATTGGATCGTAGTTGACCTTGGCAGAAGCAAAGGGTGTACCCACGGCATAAGCATAAATCCAGGAGCCAGTGAGCATAGTGGAGCCGATCATGATACCTGCGCCCACCGCGCCGGAGGCCAGGATGACCCAGATGTTATCTGTGACCGACATCATCAGGCCAGCGGCCAATAAGCCCGTCAGGCCCGATCCGGCGGCCAGCTGAACTGTTCCTGTGCCAATGCCGGTAGCCTGGGCCATGGCCGCAGGTGCACCGCCCACAGGGACGAAGTGAACGCCGATGCCCACGAGCAGGCCTCCCACGATGATCTCCAGAATATATATAATCGTATATTGATCAATTATCATGCTGCTATATCCCCCTTATACTCTGGATATGGTCCATACTTTCTCCTGGTGGACCTCTCTATATAGTGGTTATAAGCGACTTCAACAAGAATGAAGAAGACCCCCATAAGAATGGCATATGAGGCCTGGGTTACGGGATCGAATACCGTTGTCCGCCAGTTATCCAGAAAGACCGTCAGTCCGAAGCCCATTCCCGTGGCCGGCCCGCCGAACTTGGTGCAGAACCAGGCGTTGTCGATGGAGTTTCTCAGTCCTGCCTCTGCTTTCCTCACAATCTGACCGGAGAGCATGGTGTTAAGACCGCAGCCGAACTGCCGGTTCTGGAACTCTCTCTCGCCACCATAGTGAATATCTCCCACCGAGGATCCGATGGCACCCACTGCCAGCCCCCAGATCAAGGCGATGATGGGCATTGGGAAGGGATGCGGCGTTGGCAGCATGTATACCATGATATACGATATAGTTGCAATACAGAATGATGTTATCCAGGCATGCGCCATAATAGAGGGCGTGGTGTACCTGACAATATCCAGATAGACCCACTGGTTGAACCTGGCCTGGCTGGAGTTCCTGCCAAAATAAGCGCTCATTGAAAAAACGCCGTTGAATAGAGCAGCAACTGAAGCGCCTGCTACCAGGGCCATCAATGCGGGCATCTGGAAGGCGGTAATAAGCGTATAGGCTACCATAGCAGCTGTGGCACACCACAGGGCATTGGCCGGGGGTTCTCCCGAAATGGCCTTATTATAAATCCTGTGGGGATTGCCGACCTGGGCAGCCAGCTGTACTTGCGAGTTGGGATTGCTCTGAGATCCTATATCGGATTCGATATCTTCAGAGGCACCAGCAACCGTCGCAAGGGCTCCCATTGCGGCTACAAGCCCCATGCTAAATGCGTCCATTTATTCCTCCTCCTTTTCATTTTACCAATTTCATACTTTTCAGCGATAAAATTGGCTATGACGCTCTTGGTATCAATTACCCAAACTTATAAACCTTTCGCGATCTCTTGCCGGCCAAATTTTCTCAGGCGGCAATTATCAAAGAACTTTCTACCAGGGCTCTTTTTTTGCGCCGATCCTGTAGCCAATGATATTGGTTATGCGGTGGAGAACGGGGGTGATGACCAGCACGATTATCATTATCAAAGGTGTGAAGTTTTGCCAAAACCAGAAGGGCGCAATTAACATAGTGAGAAGCCATGCTCCTATCACAAAATCGATCTGATCTATTACAAAGAAGGGAGCACCGCGCTTCATCTTCAGGCGTCGCTTGAAGAATGCAGCCACGATATCCCCCAGCATCGCCCCCAGGGAGAGACCCAGGAGGATGGGGAACTGCTCGAAGCCCGTGCCGAAGGTCGGCAGGCCGAAGAACGGCGCGATCTGGTTTTGCACCAGGCCCATCAGCACGCCGCAAACAGTGCCTGCGATCGTTCCCCGAAAGGTTTTGCCGTCGCCCAAGGTCCTCTCCCCATCTTGAAAGACCTGGCCCATATCCAGGGGCGTTCCCCCCCCAAAGACGGCAGCGAAGTTGTTGGGCACATAGGCTGGCAGCATGAGCCAGAAGGCGGCGACGACGAAAGCAATCATCTCTCGATCCTTTTCTTCATTTTTATTCTTCTTTTCTGTTTATCCTTCGATTTTCTCTTCGCGGTCAGCCCCATATATCAAATTATCTGATGATGGAGCACATCCTTTATTTGACATAATCCGTGATTGGCTTGATTGAGGCGAGCGGATAGCATATCCAATTGTCCAGGAGGCAATCAGTGAATAGGAAATTCAGCGACTTGACAGGGAGGGATCTGGCCGGGCTACCCAGCCTGTGCTTTGATCACAGCCGGATTGGAGAGGAGATCATCTATCTGCACCTCTATAATGATGAGAAGATGCACTGGTATCTGGCGGAGTACGGGCCGATAAACAAGAGGTTCTTTGGATTTTACCTGAATAAGGCAGATGGAATCGCTTCGGGATTCTGCAGCCTGGATGACATTCTCTTCTATGATAAGAAGGGAGCAAGATGGACTCCGGTGGTGGATGAGGATTGGAAGCCAGTGCTCGCCCGGGAGATCCCCATCCTGGTGGAATACATCAGGTTGATGATCCTGCAGCCCGATCTCACCTGATCGCCCCCGTCCGGGTGCATTCGCGACTGAGGCCGTAGTCTCCCCGGCCGGAGGAGACCGGATTCTTAATTTACCCGGGATGGATTGGATTTGGATCGAAACAGTTAAGTTCAAGCTGTGAGACCTGATGGGCGGGCGTCGATGGTCTAGTGGTTATGACTTGGGCCTTCCAGGCAGATCGTGAAATCTGCGAAGCAAGCCTACAACCCGGGTTCGAATCCCGGTCGACGCACTTTTCGGCTTCTTCTTCTGGCTTTCTTCTGGGAATTCATTTTCTGGCAGATAATACGTTAAATGCCGAATTATTTTCGCTACATTTATATCCTAGTTTCACCAGTTAATATCTTATGAATTCCGGTGGGGAGATCTCCAACGCACGAGGATTGCTAGCAGAGAAGATTGCAGGCGAGATCACCTTATCTTCAAACCCTGGCGAGACATTAAGAAAGTGGCGGCGCAACTTCGGCATTACCCAGACCGACCTCTCCAATCACCTGAACATATCTCCTTCGGTAATATCAGACTATGAGAGCGGCAGGAGGAAGTCCCCAGGCATTATGATCGTCAGCACGATAATCGATGCCCTGCTCAGATTGGATGAGAGCCGGGGATGCAACGTCCTGCGCGCCTATGAGGATATGTGGGGAGATATCCTGGGGCTGGACTCCATCTGCAGCGTCTGCGAGTATCAGGAACCCCTCCCTCTGAATGATATCGCCCGGAAGCTGGACGCCGAGGTGGTCTACGGCCGGACGGATATCACCATCTGGGGCTATACGCTGATCGATAGCGTGAAAGCCATTGTGGAAATGCTCCCCGACCAGTTCCAGAAGATCTATGGGCGGAGCACTGCCCGGGCGCTGATATTCACCGGCGTTCACTCCGGTCGATCGAGCATGGTGGCAGTGAGGGTGAGCAATCTTAAACCAGGAGCAGTGGTCCTGCAGGGGATGGAGCCGGCAAATGTGGACCCCATTGCGGTCAGGATCGCCGAGGTCGAAAATATTCCTCTTTTGACGACACATTTTTCCGTGGATGAGATCACCAGTGCTCTGAGCAAAGGGTGAAATCCATTGGTCTCGGGAATTGTCAGCTACGGGGTCTATATTCCCCGGTTCAGGATAAGGGCAGATGAGATCGCCCGGGTGTGGGGGGATGGTGATGACATCTCCCAGAGCCTGCGGGTCTTCGAGAAGTCGGTGCCGGATCTTGATGAGGACGCAGTGACTATCGCCGTGGAGGCAGCACGAAACGCCATCGATCGAGCCAATGTGGACCCGAAACGGATAGGAGCCATCTATACCGGCTCGGAGAGCCATCCCTATGCCGTCAAGCCCACGGGGACCATCGTCGGCCAGGCGGTCTGCACCTCATCCTCCTTCACCACTGCTGATTTCGAGTTCGCCTGCAAGGCGGGCACAGCGGCCATTCAAGCCTGTCTGGGCCTGGTGACCTCAGATATGATAGATCTGGGGCTGGCCATCGGGGCGGATGTCAGCCAGGGAGCGCCGGGGGATATGCTCGAATACACCGCTGCTGCCGGGGGAGCAGCCTATCTGATCGGAAAGAAGGATCTGGCTGCCCAGATCGAGGGATCCTATTCATTTACCACTGATACTCCAGACTTCTGGAGAAGGGAGGGAATGCCCTATCCGGAGCACAGCGGCAGGTTCACCGGTGAGCCGGCCTACTTCAAGCATGTCACCAGCGCCGCCAGGGGATTGATGGAGAGGATGAAAACCAGGCCCGAGGACTATGACTATGCCGTCTTCCACCAGCCAAACGGCAAGTTTCCGGTGCGGGTGGCCAGGATGCTGGGCTTCTCCAAGAGTCAGATCGAGCCGGGGCTTATCGTGCCCATGATCGGGAACACCTACTCCGCCTCCTCCCTGATCGGACTGGCCGCCACCCTGGACGTCGCCCGGCCGGGGGAGAGGATCTTCGTCACCAGCTTTGGCTCCGGGGCAGGGAGCGATGCCTTCAGCATCAGGGTGCTGGATAAAATTGAGGATATACGCTGCCGGGCGCGGAGCGTTCGCGACTATATCGGCGACGCGCAGTATCTGGATTATGCCATGTATGCCAAGCATAAAGGCAAGCTGAGAATATGAGATCTGTATCAATTATTGGTGTTGGTTGCACCAGGTTCGGGGAGAGATGGGACTCCTCTCTGCGCGATATGATCGCCGAGGCAGGGGTCCTGGCCATTGAGGACGCAGAGATCACCGGGGAGCAGATAGACGCACTCTATGTGGGCAATATGAGCGGCGGGCGATTTATAGAGCAGGAGCATATCGGTGCTCTGATCGCCGACTGTGCCGGCCTCTCCCGGCTGCATGTTCCCTCCACCCGGGTGGAAGCGGCCTGCGCCTCCGGTGGTCTGGCTCTGCGCCAGGCAGTCCTGGCCGTGGCCAGCGGCTACTGCGATATCGTCATCGCCGCTGGCGTCGAGAAGATGACCGATGTCTCCTCTGGTACCGCCGCTGACGCTCTGGCCGCAGCAGCGGACCGGGAGTGGGAGTGCTTCTTCGGGGCCACATTCCCTGCGCTTTATGCCATGATGGCCAAGATGCATATGCGCCGCTACGGCACAACCCACGCCCAGATGGCCCAGGTGGCAGTCAAAAATCACCACCACGCCTGCATGAATCCCATCGCCCAGTACCAGATGGAGATCGGCATTGAAGACGTGGATAAGTCCTCAATGGTGGCCGATCCCCTGCATGTGCTGGACTGCTCACCCATATCCGATGGAGCAGCAGTGGTGGTACTGGCTCCCACAGAGACCGCCCGCCAGTTCTCCGATGCACCCATCAAGATCGTGGGCTGCGCTCAGGCCAGCGATACCCTGGCTCTGCACGACCGCCGCGACCTGACCACCCTGGATGCCACTGTACATGCCGGGAGATCTGCCTTCCGCCAGGCGGGGATTGAGCCCCGTCAGGTGGATGTGGCCGAGGTCCATGACTGCTTCACCATCGCCGAGATCCTGGCGATCGAGGACCTGGGATTTGTGGAAAAGGGCCAGGGAGGAAAGGCGACCGAGGAAGGGCTGACCGCACTGGACGGAGAGATCGCCGTCAACACCTCCGGCGGACTGAAGGCCTGCGGCCATCCGGTGGGGGCCACGGGGATCAAGCAGGCCTATGAAATCGCCCTGCAGCTGCGAGGAGAAGCAGGACGTCGCCAGGTCGACGATGTGGAGATCGGCCTGGCCCACACTGTGGGCGGATCGGGTGGAACAGCACTGGTTCATATATTCACGAGGTAGAAGATGACGACCCAAGCACCCAGATTCTGGCGAAGCATACCGCAGAGATACAATCTCTTGGGAACGCACTGTAACATATGCAATGAATACTTCTTTCCACCCCGAAACCTCTGCCCCAACTGCCGCCGGGGGGCTCATCTGGAGAGCCATGCCTTCAAAGGAACGGGCACCATCATCACCTACACCACCATCTACAATGCCACGGACGACTTCGAGAGGCTCACCCCCTATAATCTGGCCATAATCCAGCTCGATGAAGGGCCGAAGATCACCGGCCAGATCGTATCCAGCCAGGAAGAGGTAAAGATCGGGATGAGGGTGCGGGCGGTCTTCCGCATCCTGGGAAAAGAGGGTGACAGGGGGATAATTTATTACGGCACCAAGTTTGCCCCCTTGATCGAGCCGGGCTGCCAGGAGAGGGAGGCGAAGAAGAGCGGCTCAGCCTGAGAATGATCTGTTGATATCTTCCCGAAAGGCAGGAATTATTTCGCCATCCGCTTGTATATCGGCCAATTGCTCATGCCAGGGACCCTGTCGGTTTCAGATCCCCTGCTTTCTCCGAGGCGCCGTCTGTGGTGAAGAGCACCGGCGCTGCCTTGATGACCTTCTGCTCCTCATTGATCTCGCGCAGCATCCGGGCCAGAACCTTCTGGCCGTCGGCCTGCAGCACCAGGAAGAAATCGTACTCGCCAAAGAGGCGGTAGATATCCGTTACTTCTGGCTTTTTTTGCAGATAATTATAGGTCGATCGCTCCTGGCCGGATTGGACCTTGATCATCGTCATCGCAATTACTATTCAAATACCCCCACAAGAGTTTTGCAGATGTAGTATCATTATATATATAAATCTTGCTTAAATTATCTTTCGAACAGACTGTACTGAGATCTCATAAAGATATTCAAAGATAAGGCATAAATACTTTATAAATCTTATTAGGAACTATGAGAGTGAGATCGCTCGTACTGCTCCCGTTTATCATTCTCATCAGTTCCCTGGGAATGAATTGCACGGCAATAGATGATAAGGCATTGGACACCGAAACCACCGGGAGGATAAGCCTCCTGGGATGCGATCAGATTCAATTGCCGGAAAAATTCCATATCCCACCAGTGGGCGAATCCTCTCCGGGACGGCACCCATCTGATGAGTTGGCCGTTTATTCCCGGGGAATGCCAGTCGAGGGAAATATCGAGACCGTCGATGGAGAGCCCCCTGGGATTGACGCATGCGCCTGTACAGTTTGCATAGCTCCTCTGGGCCTTTCTGCATATTTGACCGCAGATCCGGGCAGGGAAATCCGGCTCGTGGAGGCGACTCGCACCGAGGCACTGGAATGCAATGGCAGCGGATTTCCTCCCTTTTCGAAAACAGCCAATCTATCTTTTAGCATAAAGAAAGATAAAATGGCCGACTGGAATAGCGGCCTTTATGCGATATATGCCCTTGACCGGAATCGATCAATTGTAATCCCGGCGCAGGCCTTCTTCCTGACGGAGGGAAAGGCACTCTTGCAGGCAGAGGATAGCTATCCTTCAGGGGATCCGCTCATCAAGATCAATCTGAGCACCGGGAGGGAAGACAACCGGAAAAAGCTGTTCGCGGCTGTGATTATGCCGCGAAAAGAGTACGATAACGCCACCATCAGGCTGGTCGCGAATGAATCAAAGCCCTGGCCGGTCCTGGCTCTTTCGCTGGGCTCCCGATATATGGAAGCAGAGGCAAATCCCGCCACCCTTCAGGGCCAGCTGATGGATTTGATCACTCTCATGCCGGAAAATAGCGCTATCAGCGTGCAGGTGTCCACCCAATCCGCGGTAGATCTGATCCTTCTGGCGGATGAACCCTGGCAGAAGGGTGAGTATGTGCTCAATTGCGCCATCTATGTCCCGGGAGCGGGGCTGCAGGGATTGAAGCAGAAAATTATAAATGTTTATTAAATCAATTAAATGATAATGCATACGGAAGCATCAGAACGATCTGGAGAATGCTGCAACAGGAGGAAGGGAATATGCCAGAAGAAAAGGAACGGATGAGGAATGCGGGCCGGGGCCCCACCCTCGCCATAACCATCAGTTTGATGTTGATCTTCATTTGGACCCTGCCGGGAGTCTCATTTGAGCTATCCGCAGACAGCATCACCGCGGGAAAGAATTTGATCATATCCGGGACGAGCGAGCCGAACAGCGAGCAGGAATTTCTCACCAGCTTCACCATGAACCTGCCTGTGGCCTCGGGGAGATACAGCTATGAGACTGAGGTCAAAGTCCCCAACAAGCCAAACCGCTTCGCGGTCACGGCCAGAAATGTGCAGAACCTGGATGCCGGAGTGAAGATGGGCCTCTGGATCACCAAGAGCTTCGAAGCACAAGATGGAACGGTATATCTCTCCGGTGATGATATCCCCCCGGGAAGGTACGGGCTCAAGGTATCCGGAAGCGCTATTCCGGGAAAGAGTGAGGTCCCCATAACCATTGAGGCCAAGACCAGTGTCGTGGCCGACTCCAAGGGGAGGTACAAGCTGATAATCGATACCACCGGCATACCGGAGAGCGAGTACCTGATCGAGGGCGACGGCGATGCGAAGACGGTGCAGATACTGGGCAAAGACAAAAAGCACGTATCAGCAGCAGAGGGCAGTAAAGGGGAGAATACTGCAGGATCAGGCGTGGATAAAAATGGTATCAATCCCGATGCAGGCGCCGGATCTGCCAGCGAATCCATAACCGAAAAATCGGTCCAGAAGGAGTCAGGTGCGATAGATAATGCCTCCCCGCCAGCCCAATCCGGCCAGAGCAAGGGAGTCATCGCCAGTCTGGCCGAGTGGTTGGGTCTGTAAGCAGTGGATGTTGAGGATTAAAGGTGGATCGAGGTTTAGTAGATGGATAGTGGTTTAGAGAAGATGCCAGCAGACCTCCTGGCAGCAGCAATGATGGCGTTGGCAGTATTGCTCTTCACCCTCACCCCTTTGAGCGATCTCTTCCTGCGAGTACCCATCGGCCTTTTGATGGTGCTCTTTGTGCCGGGGTATGTGCTCATCGCTGCCCTCTTTCCCAAAAAAGATGACCTGGATGGGATTGAGAGGATTGCCCTGAGCTTCGGCCTGAGCATCGCTGTGGTCCCCCTTATCGGTCTCAGCCTCAATTACACCCCCTGGGGAATCAGGTTGGTTCCGGTTGTCATATCCATCTCCGCCTTCACCCTGCTGATGGCCGTCGCTGCCTACTGGCGGCGCACATCTATTCCTCCGGAAGAGAGGTTCTCCCTTCATCTCCGCCAGTGGACCGACTCATTGAGAGATGAGATCAGGGCAGAGGGAGAGAGAGGTTGGGTGGACAGGGCCCTGACCATAATCCTGATCCTCTCCATAATCGCCTCCATCGCCGCCCTGGTGTACGTGGTGGTCACTCCCAAAGAGGGGGAGAAGTTCACCGAGTTCTATATCCTGGGGCAAGGGGGGAAGGCCTATGATTATCCCACGGAGGTCATGGCAGGAGACAACAGCAGCTTGATCGTGGGGGTGGTCAACCATGAGTACCGGCTGACCAACTACACCCTGGAAATTGAGGTGAACAATACCCCTGCAATGGATATTCTAATGAAAATGAACCTCACTCTGCTGCACAATGAGACCTGGGAGCGGCCTGTGACCTACGTCCTGGATGAACCAGGGGACCGGCAGAAGCTGCAGTTCCTGCTCTACAAAGAGGGCAATTTCACTGCCCCATACAGGGATCTGCATCTGTGGGTGAATGTCACCGATAGGGGTTAGAAGCCTTCATTTCCCGGAGGGGCAGACACTCCTGGAGAAGCCCCTTTTTGCTTCTCCGGAAGGTGCACCTGGTCTTTCTGACTGATCCTGTGCTTTTCTACCTCCTCGCGAAACTCCATGTAGCTCTCAAAGCAGCCCATATCATCCTCCGGATGGATTCCGTCCCCAATTCATGGCCTATAATTATTTATCCGTTCTCATTCACAACCCTCCTTTACGATATTGAGGGGCTTATTCGGGGAAGAGATATGCTGGAGCTGAAAACGAGGGCAGTGCAGCTGGCCGCCCGTGAGGATATCTTCCAGGCGATTGCTCAGGGGGCGCTTAAGGCGCGAGCGGGAAGGCTTGCTCCCGAATCGTCGATGGAGGTTGGAGGGTTCAGGATGATGGTGGTCGAGGACGAGAACGGCGAGGGATGTGCAGTCCAGCTTATAGAGAGCCGGAAAAGTTTGGAGGACATGGCCATGGAGAAGGCCCGATCCCTGGACCAGAGGGCAGAGGAGTGGAGCGAGCACGACCGGCGGGTGTGGCTGGAGGCCTTCTGGCGGGAGCTGGGGCAGTATCTGCAAAAGTGGAATCATATCCGGATGAGAAGAGGACCGGGAGAGAACATTACCTTCGAGATGCAGGTTAGCAAATAGGCAGACTGCGCTGGCGGAAAAGATAGTAATGGTGATAGGAGAGCCAACTGTAACTGGCAGGAGGAATATGCCCGAACGGCTGGATGAGGAGGAAGGGAAGGCCAGGTTTCATAAGCTGCTGCATGGCCGCGGGAGATCGATGAGCACGGCTATCTCCCCGGCCCACCTGTCTTCACCCCGGGAGGTGGAGGGAGAAGAGTATGCTTTCAAGCCCACTCCCCTCGACAATCGCGGCGTTGATTATCACCAGCCCTGGAGCGGATATTCCCCCAAATGCACCCTGGAAAACAGGGAGGAGTGCAGGTACTATCCTCTCCAAACCGCCAATATCAAACTGAACGGCATCTACACGGGGATCGAGGTGGAGGGCGACAGATGGATGCAACTGGCCTGCCAGGCCGCCAGGCAGTCGGTGGAAGAGAAGGGCGGTCCTTTTGCAGCACTTATAATGCAGATCGATGACGCCAGCAATCAGATCCTGAGGTACTGGATAAATCACAATCAAGTAACCTGGGCAAAGGATCCCACCGCCCATGCGGAGGTCATGGCCATTCGCAGCGCCTGCGCCAGCCTCGGTGTCTTCGACCTGGGGACTATCAGGAAGGAGGAGTCCCATCTACCCCAGCCGGGCGATATATCGCACTGCGTCATCTACAGCAGCGCTGAGCCCTGCCCCATGTGCTACGCCGCCATCTGCTGGGCCAATATACCCATGCTGCTCTTCGCCGCCACCCGCTTTGATGCCGCTGCTCAGGGAGTGGACTTCTCGGATGAGGCTCTTTATGAGGAATTGGCCCGGCCATACTCCCGGCGCTCTGTCCGGGTCTATCAGTGCACAGTGGACAACTCCCTTGACGCCTTCAACCTGTGGAAGGTCTCCCCCAAGATACAGTATTCTCCGGACAGGATAAAATAGGGGCCGGGACCGGGATTCGAACCCAGCTCGAGGGATCCACAGTCCCTCAGGATAGCCACTACCCTATCCCGGCATGCCAGAATCCCAGTCTACTGGGAGAAGATAAAACTTTCCCCGCTGTAGGCCTTCTCCGAGACCTCCACCACCAGGGATATGAGATCCTCCAGCTCGCTTATGTAGTAGACCTGGCCCAGGCTGGAGAGGGACCCGTCCACATGCCTGTCCCTGTAGGCGGGATCGATCGAGAAGAGGACGAACCTTCCCACCTCCGAGGCCCTCTTGATATCCTCCCACTCCTGATAGAGGTTTTGGATATGGGTATCGGTGATGCAGAGGATCAGGCAGCCGGGCCGATTCTCTGCCAGCTCCAGTATCCTCTTTCCCGGTATGTGAGTGCGAGTGGCAAAGAACTCTACCAGGACATCCTCCACCGCATCGAGGTCTCGCGTCCAGTCGATGGAATGATAGCTCTCGCTGAAGTTTATCGCCGCCAGCTCCGCACCCATGGAATGAGCGAACTGGCAGGCCTTGAAGGCAGCTACCGTTGCCTTATGGGTCTTGGTGCCCTTCTTCGGTCCCTCCATGGAACGGCTGCTGTCCAGGACGATGAGCAGATCGGGCACCCCCGCTCTTCCCGGAGTCAGGGGACTGGTCTCCTGGCCCCTCTTGTAGGTCGAGACCCCGGGAATCAGATGAGGGCTCAGGCTCAGGGAGTAGGATACATCCAGATCAGAGCAGGGGTCGGCCAGATTCCATTTGACAAAGCCGGAGGGACTGGTCTCATAGCGGGCTTTTGGAACCTCCTTGATCTCTATGAAATAGCTCTGGTCGCGATACCAGCGCTTGAGATCTCCTCTCTGCCCCAGCACCGCCAATGCTTCTTCATACTCACTGGCGTCCAGGCCTGCAGCACAGAGCAGGGGCACAGCATCAGCGCTCCCGTTCAGGATCTCCAGCGCCCTGACCGGTCCCTCCCCCAGGATGCCGGATTCAAAGGCCCCCAGAATGCGGGCCATCTCCTGGCATTGCCTTGGCCAGAGGTTCCTGTCCCTTATGCCGGGAGAGAAGATCTGCAGGAGGTGCTCGACCTCCGGAAGGGAGCAGGAGGGAAGGCCAGCCCCCCAATACTCTCTTAAAAAGCCCAGTATCACCCGGTCCAGAGGTTCCAGGGCCCCACCTTCCAGATCCGCGAGCCTCTTGTAGCCCATCAGTACCAGCTCTTCGTCCCGTTCGCTCCTCTCCAGACGGAAGGAGTCGGCCACAATATCCGAGAAGATGTTCACCATCCTGCGAGCGGACTGGATATAGGATACCGAATTTTGCCCGGAAGTGAAGGTTGAAGGATATGTTGAAGGATATGTTGAACTGGTGAGCGCTGTATGGCCCAGGCCCCTGAGCGCAGCCAGAGCAAGGAGTCCGGCATTCTCCAGCGATCGAGGACAGAAGATGTACTGCACTATGAGGTGATGGAAGAGGTTCTCCAGATATTCTGGTCCAAGGTTCAGGGCCTTCTGATCGAGGGTTATCTGATAGTTCGGGAAGGCAAAGCCGGAACAGATGCCTTTTTTGCCCAGAACTGGCGGGGGAAGAAGCGGCCAGTGCCAGCTGGCGCGAGAACTCTGCCAGATCTCAATCCAGTCCCAGGACGCCATCCGCCGCCTCAGGGCCGAAATCCTTTCCTCTGATCGTGCCGCCCTTCATCCGCCATCCGGCTCTCCTTCCCGCCCGGCCGAAGACGGTGATCCGGCCCCCTTTCATCAGCAATCCCAGATAGTCGCCTGCATCGCCGTGAATGCGCAGGCTTCCCGCGCTCATCAGCCAGCCCGCCCTCTCCCCGCAGCTGCCCTGGCATACCACCCTTCCCCCAGAGCACCCCAGCGCCAGGAAGTTGCCGCAGTCTCCTTTGATCACTCCCAGTCCCCCGCCCATCCGGCGGAAGGCATAGTGCCCCGCACCGGCGGAGACTATCCCCCCGCCGGTCATCTCCTGGCCCAGATGGTCTCCTGCCGCCCGGCGAAGGTAAATCCTCCCCCCGCTCATCCTCTCGCCTACGTGATCGCTTCCACTCTCCAGGATGATGGTGCCTAGGGATAGCTCCAGACCGGCATAGTCGCGGGCCGGGAGGTGCAGGGGCTCCGGACTCCTCTCCGCAGCAATGCTGGAGAGATAACCCCAGATGATCTGATATCTATTGCCCGGATCGGACTCAAGCAGCCTCTCCAGTGTGCCTGGATCGGAAGGCAGAAGCTCTTCCACCTCCGCCCGGCTGGGCCTGGTCCCTACCCTCTCCCCCAGGTCATCCAGGCTGAAGATGGGGTCCCCTTCCAGGCTCTTGAGCCTCCGTCCATTATTCATGCCGCGATAGGCATCATCCATGAATCTGCCCAGCTTCATCTCAACTGCTCCAATGAGGGTATGAAGTCCAGCCGGGCGATGGGATCGTCAAAGATCGACAGCTCCTCTATCGCCCCCAAAATTGAAGTCTCCCCGTCCACTGCACGGGAGAAGATCCGGTTCATTTCCGCCCGCTCGTTCATGGTGCGGTTGATGCTCTTTTCCACCAGCTCCGCCACAAAAGCCAGCTTTCCTGCTCCATAATAGGGAGGCCGCTCGATGATGGAACGGACGGGATTCACGCGATGCCAGATCACATAGGGAGCCACCGCCTTCAGGACCTCCAGGTCAGCCTCTCGATCCAGCAGATAGGCAATCGCTCTGGAGAAGGATCTCAGGTCCTGACGCACCCGGTCCGAGAGCCCCTCGTCCGTCTGCCAGCAGATGGCCTCCGGATTGCCGCTGTAGTGGCAGCCTGCGCACAGACCTCGCGATGGACGGGCAGAGGATAGCTGGGTCTTGTCATATGCAGGCGCTCTCTCGCAGAGGGTGAAGTCCCTCACCAAAGAGAGAACGGCCAGCTCCGCCTGAGGATCGAGCCTCTTTTGAGCCACCAGTCCGGGCAGGGAGGCGAACTCCTGAGAGGTGAAACGGGGCAGCTCTCCCGCCAGCTCCGATATCTCTTTCTCCCTCTCGGAGAGGGCCAGCCCGGCCAGGAAGTCAGGCTGAAAAGCGGGCACACAGGCGGAGATGCGGTCCAGCAGGGCCTCATCCAGAGGGTAGGTGGCAGAGAATTCCGGATTCATGGTCAGATAGTAACAGGTATCCCCAGGTTCGTACACCTGGCCAGCGTAGCTGATCTTTCTCTTTTTCAGTATCTCCAAAAACAGGTTCTGCTTGCCACCAGGAAAGCGGTTGACCTCGTTGATCAGCTTCCAGCAGGACCTGGACCAGGGGGTCCAGAGCACTGTGCAGGGCCCGCTCCCCTCACGAACCCACTGTCTGGGATCGAGAAAGCCCACCATCTTCTCCTCCGTCTGCTCCGGATGGCCGGTCACCATCCGGTCCTCTACCTCGCCAAAGGAGAGGGAGAGGAAAGAGGAGCCGAGCAGATTTACCAGAGTGGTCTTGTTGGCCCCCATCCCGCCGAAAAGGAGGAGGGCACGGTTTCTCAGGCAGGCATTGGCAATGGAGAAGTAGAGGCTTGAGTTGATCCGCTGATTGCCGATGACAAGATCTTTTCTAGCCACATGCAGCCTCTGTTCCTCCAGGGCTCTGATCAGGGCTTTGATCTTCTCCTTTGGATCAGGCATAAAAAGAGGGCTAAGGTGCATACGATATTTAAATCAGGCGAGAGGATGCCGGCAGTTGAAAAGAGGGACAGCAAAAGTCAGTGTAGGAGGGATTGATGGTTGACTTTTGCCGATTCCTCCTACGACATAAGACGAATATAAGCCTTTCGGACGAAGCCTATCGACGTAAAATGGGGATATCAACCAGCACTCATGGGATTTGCGAAAAGGAGGGAGGGGCAAAAGTCATAAAGCGGGAGGGATTGATGGCCGTCGACTTTTGCCTGCCTATAACTTCGACATTTGACGACTTAAGCCTTTCGCCTCAATTGAGGCTCGCTATTGAGAATGTCGATTCGATAATTAGGAGGGGGGCAAAAGTCACGGAAATAGGAGGGATATGAAATATGACCTTTGCACAGTAATGATACGATCATCAACGTATATATTTGTTTCCGTCTGGAGCAATCGCCGATATGATTGAGATCATGGCTACCTTCAAGCCAGCAATACCCTGCTCCTACACGACCGGCGCGATCTGGCCATCTGGATAGCACTTGTGTATGCCGGGAGATCCTCTTGGCAAGATTGGGAGTCAAGGGTGGCATAGGATGCATTATCAGCAGACTGACGCGGAGATAAATTGCCTATGCAAAAAACGATTGCAGTGGTTACATATCCGTTTTCCATAAAAATATATTTAAATTTTATACATATTAATCTTTCATCAAAGAGCCATCATATATGCTATATCTCGGATCGATCTCACCTTTGAAATTTTCCAAATACAAATTCATGATATCCCTCATCCTATCCATTGGGTCCACCTCGAAAACCTCTTTTCTATATGCCCCACCAAATGAATCATTGAAATCGAAGAAATCAACATCATCTCTGATCAGATGCTTTGTCATTTCATATATCTCCGTTCCAGGAAGGGGAGTCAAAAGAAATACGTTCACCCATTTTGGCCTGCATTCCACAATCAGATCCTTGGTGAGTTCTATATCATTCTCAGTCTCTCCTGGGATTCCCACGATCAAGAACATCCCGGTCATTATTCCGAGTTCATTGGCCTGCTTGAATGTTCTCTTGACCTGCTCGATATTGATCCCTTTTTTTAAGAGGTCTAAGATAGCCTTGCTTCCGCTCTCCACTCCAAAGGCAAGTTCGATGCAACCCGCCTGCTTCATCCGGGATAATGTCTCGTAATCAACTGTATCCACTCTGGCCATTGCTCCCCACTTCTTCCCCGGAAGCTCTCTACTCATGGCATCGCAAAAATCGAGCACCCTCTTTCTATTCTGTGTGAAGAGGTCATCCTCAAAAAAGACCTGTTCAGCGTTGTATTCATCATACAGTTGTCTCATCTCCTCAATGATATTCTGCGCCGACCTGAATCGGATCACATTCCCGAATATGGATCTGCTGCAAAATCTACAGGAGAACGGACAACCGCGGGAGCTTATGATAGGGGAAAAACCAATCCCCATGTTCTCTTTCCATGCTTTTGTATAAGCATGCATATCCAGCAGATGCCTTGCGGGGAAAGGTATCTCATCAAGGTTTTCTATGAGTTCTCGGGGAGCAGTTCTTGTCTCTTTTCCTTTTGAGATAAATGAGATGCCTCTGACCTCTTCCAGAGGCAGATCGTTCTCTATTGCCCGGATCAGCTCCACGATGGTCCTTTCGCCCTCCCCATAGCATACTATCGAATAGCCGCATTCATGCAGCTTGCTGCCGGGAATGCCCATCACTCCCGCCCCACCGATCAGAAAAAGTGCATTTTTATCTTTCACCATTCCTGGAATCTTAAACGCTTCGCCGAGCAGAGACGTGGTTGAGGTCACCCCAATGACATCTGCTTTTAATTCTGATATTTTTTTAATATAGTCATCATAACCAAGGATGAAGCCATCAATTATTTCTATATCTAAATCATTGTCATGCGCTAGAAGCGAAGAGGCCAGATATGCCAGCCCCAGCGGAGGTTCTGGACAAATGGAAAAAGCAGTTCTGCCGTTGGGCTGCACGAAAGATATTTTCATAATTTTTTGATCCTCTGCTAAATATTTATATTTTCCTGAATCAGATTATATCTCAAGCGATATAGGGCTGATTTGCCGTGCCTGGGATCCGAACATCTGCTGCAAGCAGGAGACTTCCAGGCAAAAGGGTAATTAGATCAACTGAATAAGTGGATTTAATGATTTACACAATCACCCTCAATCCGGCACTGGACCGGACACTATGGATTCAGAAGATGCGCGACGATGCGTCAAACCGCATTACTGAAGAGAAGAGCTTCGCAGGAGGGAAGAGCGTTGATGTCTCCAAGGTGCTCAAGAACCTGGGACAGGAGAACGTCGCCCTGGGTTTTGTGGGAGGCTTTGCCGGCCGGGAGCTGGAAGGGAGATTGCTTAATGAGGGAATTGAGACCGACTTTGTTCGCGTCTCCGGCGAGACCCGCACCAATATAGTAATTCATGAGAAGGAAACCGGAAAGCAGTATGTCTTCAATGCTCGAGGCCCGGAGATCAGGCCGGATGAACTGATGCAGTTCATAGAGCAGCTGGAAAGGCTGCCCTGCAGCGAGATGGTCACTATCGGAGGGAGCCTGCCGGTGGGCATCAGCCCGGAGATCTATCGCAAGATCATTAACCTGGTGAAGAAGTGCCAGGTGAGTGTGGTCCTGGACGTGGATGGTGAGGCCCTCCGCCAGGGGATCTGTGCCCGTCCCAATATCATCAAGCCCAACATCCATGAACTCTCTGAACTGGTGGGAAGGGAACTGGAGGATATGGATGAGATCATAGCGGCTTCGCGCGAGATCAACCAGAGAGGGGTGGAGATCGTCCTTGTCTCCATGGGGGCGAGGGGCATACTCCTGGTCTCCGGCAGGAGGACCTATCTGGCGGTGCCGCCGGCGGTGAAGGTGGAGAGCACCGTGGGAGCGGGAGACTCATCCGTGGCCGGTTTCGTCTTGGGCCTGGTTCAGGGAAAAGATCTGCCCCAGTGCCTGATCTATGCTGCCGCTGCGGGCACAGCCACCACTCTGCACCAGGGGACGGCGCTATGCCAGAAGGAGGATTTTGACAGGCTCGTCCCTCAGGTCGTGCTGACAGATCTCTCCTCCGGCAATTGAGGTGAACAGATGATCGAGAATGAGGATATCAAGATCCCGCTGGATGTTCCGGCAAAAAGCAGGAACAGATATCTAGACAACTATCTTAAGATCACCAAGGGCCGGGAGAGGATGATGCTATTTGCCGGCGACCAGAAGGCTGAACACTTAAACGACGACTTCTCTGGAGAGGGGATCGATCCCGCGGATAATGATCCAGAACACCTCTTCCGGATAGCGGCCAATTCGAATATCGGCGTCTTTGCCACCCAGCTGGGCCTGATCGCCCGCTATGGCATGGACTATCCTGCCGTCCCCTATCTGGTAAAGCTGAACTCCAAGACCAACCTGATCAAGACCAGGCAGGCCGATCCCCGCAGCCCGCAGTGGATAGATATTCCTCAGGTGGTTGAATTTATGGAGAGCAGCAAGCTCGATATTCTGGGGGTGGGCTATACCATCTACCTGGGAAGCGAGCACGAGGGAGAGATGCTCTCCCAGGCCGCCCGGCTGGTCTTCCAGGCCCATCAGGCAGGCCTGGTCACTGTCCTCTGGATCTATCCCCGCGGACGGGCGGTGGCAGAAGAGAAGGATCCTCACCTCATCGCCGGTGCTGCTGGTGTGGCTCTGACCCTGGGAAGCGACTTCGTCAAGCTGAACTATCCGGCCAGGGCGGGACAGGACTCGGCGGAGATATTCAAAGAGGCGGTGCAGGCAGCAGGCCGCACCAGAGTGGTCTGTGCCGGCGGTGAGAGCACCGATGCCCGCCAGTTCCTGCAGAGGCTGCACGATCAGATCCATATCAGCGGTGCAGCAGGAAATGCTACCGGCAGAAACATCCACCAGAGGCCATTAGATGAAGCGATAAGGCTGTGCAATGCCATTTATGCCATAACAGTGGATAACGCCAGCGTGGATTGGGCCTACAGGCTCTACGCCGGGCAATAGCTTGAGGTATGACTTTTGTCCCGGCTGATACTGCTCAGACACGGCCAGAGCCTCTGGAACAGGGAAAGAAGGTTCACCGGCTGGACGGACATCGATCTCTCTCTTCAGGGAGTCGAAGAAGCCCGCCATGCCGGGCGGCTGATGAAAAGCCAGGGAATAACAATTGATGTTGCCTATACATCGCTCTTGAAGCGGGCCGGGAGGACCCTGCGGATAGTGCTGGATGAGATGGATCTGATGAGCATTCCTGTAATCGAGAGCTGGAGGCTCAACGAGCGCTCTTATGGCTCTTTTGAGGGATGGCGTCTGGATGAAGCTGAGGACAGATACGGGGCTGAGCAGGTGCGAAGGTGGCGTAAGAGCTTTCACCACCGCTTCCCTGACCGGCCAGAGGAAAGGATCAGCCTCCAGGAAGTGAATCACTGCCGCTTCAATCCGGTAGCAGAACCCTTCCCCTCCTCGGAATCCCTGAAGGATGTACAGGAGCGTCTACTGCCTCTCTGGCAGGGCCGGATAGCTGCTGACCTGGAAACAGGAAAGAGCGTCCTGGTGGTCTCTCATGGCAACACCATCCGCGCCCTGGTCAAACATATAGAGAAGATATCCGATCTGGATATTGAAAAACTGGCAGTTCACAATGCGGATCCTCTCCTCTACGAACTGGATGAGAAGCTTGAGCCCATCGATTAGATCGACCCTGGCGACGATAAAGATCTGCGGTGATAGGAAACGAAATTTGAGAGGTTTACTGATGTCTTACGCTGTTAGCCATATATCCCTGGAAAAGAAGGAAGAGTTGATCGATCAGTACTCCAGCCAGGTGCTCTACGAGATAAAGTCGGAGATATATGGGTGCTGCATCAAGCTTTTGACCGGCACCCCATCGATCAAGGACGCCTGGGAGGAGAGCTTCTATTCGGCATCGCAGAGCATCCGTTCCCACGGCCGGCTCTATGTGATCAGCGATGCTGATGTGGGGGAGAATCAGGTCCTGTACGATCCCCAGTCCAGGACGGCATTCCTGATTAATATGGACTATTACGGCTGGGTCAAGTCCCTGGCCCTGAGCGTGGCGGGTGACATCCTGGAGGACTATCATAATATCTATTCGGTTCACGGAGCCTGTCTGGATATGCGCGGTCAGGGGATTTGCATACTGGGCGGATCGGGTGCAGGCAAGACCACCCACACCTATGGTCTCTTGCGGAATCCGCAGATGCGGGTGGTATCAGACGACTGGTTCTTCGGAAGGATATTCGGAGAAGATGTGCTGGCATATGGCTCGGAGAGGAACTTCTACATCCGGGCGGACCTGGCGGATATCTTAAAGGAGTTTGCCGGCCTGGTGACGAAAGCGGCTCTTGACGCCAAGGGGCGGGCGGTGGTGGACCTCCGCCAGGTTATCGGAAAAGGGCGCATCATGCCCCTGACCACCATGGAGAAGGTGATATTTCTAAAGCGCGACTTTGATCAAAAGGAGGTCGTCCTTCCCCTGGAGAGGGATCAGGCTTTGGCGATTCTGGAGGGGAACGGCTACTATAATCCTCATCTTCTGGTGCATAACCAGTTCAAGGCCAATCTGCGCCGCCGCTTCTTTTTGGCGCTGTTCTCTCGGGCGAGGGTGATCGAGGTGAACACCACCGGCACTCCTGAGGAGACGCAGAGAAAAATATTGGATATTGTAGAGGGAAAATAAAACTAATAATAAAAATATTCCGGATCTGCGACCACCATTTATTCAGGCATTAGGGGCGTAGAGGGGATAAACCGGAGTGTGATCCTGCGGATTATCATCTTCAAAGGCAGGTAAATTGCGGCGATCCATAAGATAGTGCCGCCACATGCCATTCCTGGCCTCAGTGATCCTCGCGTTAATGCTATTCAGGTTTCTGTTCATCTTCGTTCACCTCGATTTCTTAGCTATCATTCATCAAATCAGCACAAGAGCAACTGGCAGGATCTGCCTGTTATGTCGAGGGATAGTTGAGATTTATGCAGAGGGATGAAAGAAGTATCGCAGAGGAGGAAAGAGAGGATTCTGCAGATGATGAAGGATCAGGGCTGAGATGAGACTGCTGAAAGGGTCATTGTCCAGCAGGAGCTGCAGGGCAGGCAGAGAATGCACAGTTGCTTTATTTCGCCATCAGAGATGGTCTCGGCCAGAAGCTCACCCCATAGGGTCTGTCATCATAAGTTAATCAGGCCCTTAACATCATTGATTATCCACTCTTGGTATTTCTAAGTTTCGATCCATTAGTACGGTCCTCAAAGAAGAACCTGAAATCTCTATCACGGATCGCTTCAGGCCAAAATCCAGCGTTTTTCTCTCAATGCAGGCTTTCATCGCCAGGGAATAAGGCACTTCTCCCCCTCTCCTATGAGGTCCTGCCTTCCTGCCATCCTCAGGCCCTCCCGGACCAGATGGTAGTTCCTGCGGTCCCTATACTGCAGCATGGCTCTCTGAATCCTCTTCTCTTCCCCCTTTGGCACATGGACCGGCTGGAGGGTGAAGGGGTCCAGGCCGGTGTAATACATGGCAGTGGAGACGGTCATGGGAGTGGGGGTGAAGTCCTGCACCTGCTCGGTGTACAGGTGGTTGTCGCGCAGATACTCTGCCAGCTCGACCATATCGGCAATGGTGCAGCCTGGGTGGCCGGACATGTAGTAAGGGAGGAGATACTGCTCCCGGCCCGCTGCCTGCGAAGCCGTGCTAAACCTCTCCCGGAAGGCGTCTAAAACCTGGCGGGAGGGCTTGTGCATGCAGTCTGTGACCCTGGTAGAGATATGCTCCGGGGCGATCTTCAGGTGGCCGGAGACGTGATGCCGGCAGATCTCCTTCAGATAAGGAGACCTGTCAGCCATGATCAGGTCATGCCTGATACCCGAGGCGACAAAAACCTTCTTGACGCCGGGAATAGCCTGCAATCGGCGCAACAGCTCCACCTGGAGGGAGTGATCCCTCTCCAGCGAGGGGCAGTCGGCGCTGCAGAGCCTGTCCGGACAGGCTCCCTGCTTCCAGCGGGGACAGGCGAGTCCGTACATATTGGCCGTGGGGCCCCCCACATCCTGTATGATTCCCCTGAAGCCGGGCATCCGGACCATTCTCTCCGCTTCCCGGATGATGGAGCTTATGCTTCTGCTCTGCACAATCCTCCCCTGGTGGTGAGTGAGGGCGCAAAAGGAGCAGGAGCCGAAGCAGCCCCGGTGGCTGGTGATGGAGAAGCGGACCGGCTCAAGAGCGGGAACGGCCTCCCGGTAGGAGGGATGGGCTTCCCGGCGGTAGGGCAGCTCATAGATGTGGTCCAGCTCCGCTGAGCTGAGGGGCCGGGCAGGAGGATTCTGGATGATCACCGTTTTGGGATGGGGCTGGACCACCGCCCGACCGTGATAGGGGTCCTGCTCCTTGTAGTGGGCGGCAAAAGCTTCGGCGTACCTTCTCTTGTCTTCCCTGACCTCCGCAAATCCGGGGATGACAACCGCATCCTCCCGCTTGAACTCCCGCCAGCGCCGTACCTCCTCTTTGACCGCGGTTCCGGGGACATCTCCGACCTCAGCGATCGCTTCCCCTGCCTTCAAGCGCCGGGCCACCTCCAGGATAGGCCTCTCTCCCATGCCATAGACCAGAAGGTCGGCGGGGGCATCCGCCAGGATGGACTGGCGGACGGAGTCGGACCAGTAGTCGTAGTGGGCGAAGCGGCGCAGGCTGGCCTCAATCCCTCCCAGGACGACAGGAATATTGGGAAAGAGGGCGTGCACCCGGTTGGCATAGACTATGGTCGCCCGGTCCGGGCGGAGGAGGCGGCCGCCGGGGGAGTAGACATCCCGGCTGCGGCGCTTGAGGTTGGGGGTGAGGTTGTTGACCATGGAGTCCACGTTGCCCGAGGTGATGCCGAAGAATAGGCGGGGCGGGCCCAGATGGAGGAAATCGTCATCCCTTTTCGGGTCCGGCTGGGCGATGATCCCCACGGTGTAGCCGGCTTCCCAGAGCACCCGGCCCAGGAGCCCGGCCCCGAAGGAGGGGTGATCAATGTGGGCATCTCCGCTCACCAGGATGATGTCGAACTGCTCGATGGCCAGGTTTTTGGCCTCCTGCCTGGACATGGGCAGGAAAGGGGGTTGCTTGATCATGGCTGCTTAATGAAGGGGCTTGGGGCAACTTATACCCTTCGAAGGCAGGTTGAGCAACCATTATCAAAGTGTGCTTGCACAATTTTCATGATTGCCGGTATTCGCGCGGCAGCTATTCTTGACAGGATACTACATTATTGCACCAAAGCCAACATAAAAAGCGATAGCTATCGACTAAAGGATCGCAAGGGATAAGAAATGGTGCCTGCTTTCAGGATAAGATGTGCCTGGACTTGGCTGGACAGAAGCCTTTAATAAAACTGGACAGTTCTGTAAGCCGTAATTGGATAGTTTATCCTGGCGTCGACAGAGCATAATAAGTGCAATCCCCGCATGAACATGAAATATAGGAGGAATTTTATGAGATCAATAGCGATCATAGCGGTTCTGGCCCTTTTGATCATTGGAGCAGCACAGGGTGCTTTGATGCAAGACGTAAAGCCTGGGAAAGTAAACGTCGATCTAGGAGACGGATACAAAATGTCATTCACCCTTCCGAGTGCAGTCAGCGCATACGACATTGAATCCAATCCCGAGTATCATAGTGTTTCTGTCAGTGCTTCTGGTAGCGAGGATAGCTTGATTGAGATAACACTTTGGGTGGAATCACAGCCATTCCCGCATTCCTTACCCACCGAAGGCCGATCAAATAGCGGTCTGACGTATGTCCATAGATCGATAGATGGTGCCACTGGCTATATAGTTTATAACTATCCAGAAGGAAATCCCGGAATCAATCCTGATGAAGCCAACGGAGCTGCATTCAGTTACTATCCCGGAGCCACAGCTCCTAAACCCGGTCTTGATGGTTCAAAAGAGGTAGAAGGCATCTATGAAGTTAATGCCGATACACTTGGATCGTCCGGCCCAAAGACTATTTCAGTATTCGACTCAATTCTTAACAGCATACAAGTTACCGGATTATAGGCCTCGCCTCTTTCGGCTCTGGCTATTTTTTTATAATGGATCTTACTTGACTACTTCTTCCTTCCGGGCCGCATAATATAGGCCTGCATTGCTCATGACGATTGCGGATGGTCTCTAAAGGCCGGATGGAACTGGAGGAGAGACCAGGCGGATAAACAAGCGGCCTTATCCTTCCACTAGCTAGCAGACAGATATGTGTGCATGCCCAAGATCCTCGTCTCCAGCACTATGCCAGCAACGCTGCGCTACAGATCTGGAGCGGGACCGACGATGCCGTGCACCACGCCCACCACTGGCCCTTCACAGTTTGGCCTGATGGGTAGGAGCAGAAATTATAATACAAAAGAGGGCAATCCTTCATTCCGGATGAAGCTCAAGATCACAATCACAGGCCCTAAGGTCCACGACGTCGGATACCGTCCGTGGCTCACAGAGAAGGCCGTCAAGCTGGCCCTCAGGGGCTTTGAGGTCTACAACGACGCCGAGGGCGACCAGCAGTCAGTCGTGGCCCTGGTGGATAGTGACGAGAGGAGGGCCACCCGGTTCTTCGAGCTTGTCCGGGCAGAACACCCACCATTAGCCAGGATTGACGAGATGAGGTCAGAGCCCTATGATGAAGAGATACAACCATTATGGCAGTCGGCCACTCTGGGGACATTTGTGCAGATAAACAAGGCAGTCCCCATACTCCAGGAGATGAGGGAAGATCTCAGAGAGGTTAAAACGAACACCAGACTCATACCGGAGATCGCGGAGAATACCAGGCCCATTCCGGAGATCGCGGAGAACACCAGGCCCATTCCGGAGATCGCGGAGAAGCAAGAGATAGTCAGTGACGAGATCAGGAGCATGAACCGGGAGACGACTTTGGATGCCAGTTGGAGGGCAAGGATAGAGAGCGACATCCAGGCGATAAAGGCCAAAATCGGCATCAAATAGATCCCAATATAGATAGCTCATTTTTCTGAGTGAGAATGCCCAGAGTCTCAGTGGTAGGCAATGGCCGGCTGGCGGTGGCCTTTGATGGCGAACTGAACGTCCGCGACTTCTTCTACCCGCGGGTGGGATTAAAACCACCTCTCCGGACACGAGTTGAGGATGGGGGTATGGACGGATGGCCGCTTCAACTGGCTGGGAGACGGCTGGCAGATAAAGACCGGGTACATGCCCGAGACCCTGGTCTCCCGCAGTCATGCCGGCAACGCTGCCCTGCAGATCCGGATCGAGACCAACGACGCCGTGCACCGCGCCCATGACGTTTTCCTGCGAAAGGTCATGGTCAGCAACATAGCCCCGCGCCCGCGGGAGGTGAGGATCTTCTTCACCCATGACTTTCACATCTATGGCGACGCCGTGGGGGACACTGTGATGTATGAGCCAGCAATAAATGCTATGATCCACTACAAACGCCAGCGCTACTTCCTGGTCAACGGCATCACCACCATGGGTGAAGGAATCAGCCAGTTTGCCGCCGGCCACAAGGAGCTGCCGGGCAGGGAGGGCACCTGGCGGGATGCTGAGGACGGGATTCTCAGCGGCAACTCCATCGCTCAGGGTTCGGTGGACTCGGCGGTGGGCTTCGATCTGGATCTTTTGCCAGGATCACAGGGTATCATATACTACTGGATCGCCTGCGGCCGGAACCTCTCCCAGGTTATGGAGCTGGACGGCCGGGTAAGGAATACAGGGGTAGAGCAGATGCTCTTAGAGACTGAGAACTACTGGTCGGCCTGGGTGAACAAGCGAGAGGTCGATCTCGGCCATCTCCCCAGAGAGATCATGAGGGCCTACAAGAGTTCCCTGGCTATAATGAGCGCCCTGGAAGACCGCCGGGGCGGGATAATCGCATCATGCGACTCCGACATACTGCAATTCAATAAAGATACCTACTCCTACATCTGGATGCGAGACGGTGCCATTGCTGCCCAGGCCTTCGACCTGGCCGGATTCAGGGACTCCAGCATCCGCTTCTTTTTATTCTGCAACCAGACCCTGACTGAAGAGGGCTTCTTTCACCACAAATACTCCCCAGACGGGTCCGTGGGCAGCAGCTGGCTGCCTGCACCAGGAAAAGGGCTGCTAGCCATCGAGGAGGACGAGACCGCTCTGGTCCTCTACGCTCTTTGGAGGCACTTTGAGAAATACAGGGACATCGAATTCATAGAGAGCGTCTATCCCAACCTGGTGCTGAGGGCCACCGACTTCCTGCTGGAATATCTGGACGCAGACACCGGCCTTCCCAGGGCCTCTTTTGATCTGTGGAGGAGAAGTGGGGAACCTTCACCTGGACCGCAGCCTCGGTGTATGCCGCCCTGGTAGCTGCCGCCAGGTTCGCCCGGGTGTTCTATCACCGGGAGCGGCATGAGAAACTGGTCCGGTCGGCCTCAGACCTGAAAGCGGCCATGATCAGCAGGCTTTATGATCCTGAGCAGGGCCGCTTTCTGAGAGCCATCTACCCGGACGGCTCGCGCGACATGATCGCGGACAGCAGCTCGGCGGCGGTCTTCCTCTTCGGGGCTTTTGGCGCCAGGGACAGGATGGTAGAGGGGACAATGAGTTCCATCAGGGCACGGCTCTGGATCGGAACCGGCGTCGGCGGCCTGGCCAGGTACGAGAACGATGATTATCAGAGGATCTCCCCAGATGTGCCGGGGAATCCCTGGTTTATCTGCACCCTCTGGCTGGCCAGATGGCTCATCGCCCGCGCCGATGGGCCCAAGCAGCTGGATGAAGGCCTCGAGCTGTTGAAATGGGCTGCCAGGCACTCCCTGCCCTCGGGGGTGATGGCAGAACAGATTCATCCGTTCACCGGTGCACCCGTGTCCGTCTCGCCTCTGGCCTGGTCTCATGCCGAATTCGTCATCGCCGTCTGCGAGTACCTGCAGAAGCGCCGGGAGATGGCATCTGGAGAGGAGAATGGAATGACAAAGGAGATCAGACCATGCTACTGAGGCTCTGCTCCATCAAGGAGGTCTCCACCGGGGAGATGAGGCAGTTTAATCTGGGGGGAGAGGAGATCCTGGTCGCGAATCTTGAGGGCAGGTTCTACTGCCTGGATTCCCGCTGCTCGCACGCAGGCGCACCCCTGGCCGAGGGATCACTACAGGGCGAGACTCTCACCTGCCCCTGGCACTATTCTCAGTTCCGCATCACCGACGGATCGGTGTTAAGGGGACCGGCAAGCAGTCCCCTGCGCGTTTACAGGACAGAGATAAGAGACGGCCAGCTATTTGTGGATCTGCTCGCGGGGGAGGTTTGAGTGGGTCACCAGAAACCATCTGGGCGATGCGCTTCAGAGAAAGCCAGCAAAGGCAAGTCTTAAGATCGAGAACCTTCATAATTATCCTCCGGGAGACGCAATGGAGCACAAGGAAAGAGTTCTGACTGTCCTTCTGATGGGATCTATTCTAGCGGCATCTATTCTGCTGACAATCATGGGCAATGCCGCCCTGATCCGGGTTGATTCCGGTGAGAGCATCCAGGCAGCTTTGAATGCTGCCCGGCCAGGCGATACTGTGCAGGTACAGAGTGGGATCTATCACGAGAACCTGAACATCAGCCGGCAGGTGGTGCTCCTGGGAGAGGGCCGTCCGCTGCTGGATGCAGGAGCGAGCGGCAATGGCGTGACACTACACGCAGATAACATCACCGTCTCGGGCTTCGACATAAGAACCACCCGTCGCATAGGCATCCAGGCGGTCTCCAACGGCAATACCATAGCCAATAACAGCATCTCCGGCTGTCTGGACGGCATCCGTCTGGATAGGTCTCATTCCAACCACATCGTCAACAATGACATCAACAACAATACCAACGGCCTGACCCTCTACAGCTCGAACGGCAATCGGATAGAGAACTGCGATATCCGGGACAACAACATAAATGAGGAGAGCGACTGCGGCATATATCTCATCTACTCCCAGGGAAATGTCATCCAGAACAATCAACTAAAAAATAATGGAGACACCTCCATCTCCCTTCGCTCTGCCAGCAGCAACTCCATCCTGAACAATACCGTCACCGAGAACGACTGGTATGGCATCTCTTTATCCGAATCAAGCAACACAAACCGGATAGAGTACAACAATGCCAGCAACAACAATGACGCCGGCATATACCTGGACGGCTCCCGGAACAATTACCTGCGGGGAAACCGGGCACGGGACAACTCCAAGGGAATCTACCTCTCCTATGACAGCAATGACAACATCCTGGAAGAGAATTACCTCTCCCAGAATGAGAAGGGCATCTATCTGGCCAATCACGCCAGCAATAACACCATTGTGAGCAACAGCGCCCAGGACAATGGATACGGCATCTACCTTACCTTCTCCTCCCGCAGGGAGCTGGTCTATGGCAATCATCTCATCGATAACGGCTGCAATGCCTACGACCGGGGAGAGGACAACCGCTGGGACAATGGGAGCCAGGGGAACTATTACAGCGATCTGGGAAGGAGATTCTACATTCCTGGGGGACCGGGAATCGACAATCATCCCCGGGCCGAGCCCTCCGGATGATAGGTAATCAATAGCTAAATCTCTCTTTAAGTCTCTGCTGGATCCTCTCCCTAAATCCTGCTATTAATCCTAAACTCCGCCCCGCGCAATAACCATTTTTTTGGCTGAATTCTTCTGCCCGCGGATTGACCGAAGGTTATATATACTATTATGGTTATTACTCTTAGCTATGACATATCTGGTTAAGCAGAA
>JAXDAR010000165.1:0-8116 GCA_034679645.1 Methanothrix sp.
TTTACTAACTCGGTTTTGACAAAAAAAAGGCTAGGGCCGGATGAGTGCCGGTCCTAGACTCTTTTTTGCTAGCGTTGTAACGCATGTTGAAAGTATGCCTCCGGGAGGTTGCCATCATCGGCGGCTAAGTAATAATTATATCTCTCACACTTATAAGCGTTAAAAGTCCTCTATGTTATCATTTTGTTGCTTTTTCCACGCAAATTTTTTACATATTGGTACTAGTGCATAAATTGTAAAAAAATAACCAAGTCTCCATGCTTGGTATACTCCACGGAAAAACAGAATATTTTATCCAACGTTATTATAAGTTATATAAGTAATACTATTTATATTTTTCGGTTAAATAGTAATATTTCTAATAATTTTTCTATATACTAATTCGACCTATTTTTTACTAATATCGATTTATATTTTTTGTGCGCGACGAAGTGTTGATTATGCGCATTAGTTTAGCTTTAGATATAGCAAATACTTATAAGCAATGTGTAGATATCAAATTAGTAGTACTAGCAGTAAAACGGAAAACCTGCGCGCGTGAGCGTCAAACCCGAAGGGTTTGACAGACAGGATCTTAAGTCCTGCGCCTTTGGCCAGCTTGGCGAACCCCGCAACCATCTAAGGCCGCCGCTTATAATAGGAGATGATGGATAAATAGTTTCCCCGAATGGTTTTCGGAAAAAGGAAAAACAGCTTCTTTTAAAGGCAAAGATGAGGCCTCCGGGGCCTCTCTTTGCTGATATTGTATCTCAGATCGGCTTTGGGCGTGCAAACTTAAGCCTGCGCCGATGCTTTACTCTCTTATTTGCAGTATCAGGTATCACTGATCATTCGGCCTGCTCATTCCGGAGGCAGAACCTGGGCACTCGCTGCTGCTGCATCGCCCTTGACTATCTTCAGGCTGTTGATCAGGTTCATGGTCACATCCTCTGGGTAGGTTGAGGATATGGATACACTTGTTTTGCCCACAGAAACCGGACCACATTCGCACTTCTCGCTGTCCAGCCAGTATACAGCCTCAAAGATCTGAGTATCCTCGGGAATGCTTGTGATCTGGGAGAAGGGAACTCCGCTGGCTACATATCCTTCCTTTCCATCTATGACCAGGTTTTCTACACGGGTAATGTTGAAGCCGTTAACTGCGGCATTCAGGACAGTTACAGTCTTTTGCGGAGCAATGGTTGAATCTATGAGATCCTTGTACTCGGTTATGACTACCCTCGCCCAGGTGGAGTTATCGGTCACTACCTGCAGGCCGTAATATGTAGCCGCATCGGTTTCTCCAGCCTCCAGCGGTGTCGTCTGATACTGCATTTCAGTGTTCATATCGAAAGCAACGGCATACGGTCCAAGCTGACTGCTCTCCGGCGCAGATATGGCCAGAGAGGAGAGCATCAGCATCAATGCAAATGCTAATACCATTCTCACTTTATTCACCACGCTAATTCTTGCTCCTCATCCTAGAAAAGTCTTGCTTTGATATAAATCTCGTATCATACCTCCAAAAGAGGATTAGAATCAAATAGCGATAATAGGTAACGGATTCATATGAGATATGGCTGTGATGAGCCGGGAATCTACACCATAATCCTCTCCCTGGAGGGGGAGGAGAAGATCTGCATTGGATCCCTGGGTGAGATCGATTTCGCCCCTGGATACTATGCCTACACCGGCTCTGCCCGCGGGCCGGGGGGCTGCAAGAGGGTGGACCGCCATGTAGAGATATTGCAGGGCAATAGATCTACCCGGAGATGGCATATCGATTATCTCCTCGCCCGGACCGGCCTGGTTGAGGTGTTGATAACCAGGACCTCCCTCGATCTGGAATGCATAATAGCGAAAATGATCGGAGAGCATCTTCTGCCCATTGAGGGCTTCGGCTGCAGCGATTGCCACTGCATAAGCCACCTTTTCTACGGCCAGGATGTGGAGGACACCAGGGCGGCGGTATCTTTAGCTCATTTTAGGGCGGCATCATCTTGAAGCATCGCGAGCAATGGCGGGAATCAGCGGAATCCGGTTCCTTCATGGTCCCATGCTATCCACCTCTGCTCCGCGATGCCAGCGGGCAGGAAGGACAATCATATAAATTTAATTTAATAGAAAAATGATTATAGAATATATAAAAGTTCTGCGGATAGTGATATACCACTTGTGCTATAAATCAAATAGTATGCATGCACCGCCTTTTTTGCCCAAACATCCGAAACGCATTTATAGATTGAAATATAAAAATTGCTCAAAAGGGAAATAACCATAATAAATTTGCAGGGAACAATTAGCAGCGATCTATTGAAGGGATAGATCAGATAGGGAAAGGGAGTAGTTGAATGAGGAGGGGGAGCTCCAGGCTCAGACTACCTCGGGGGAAGCGTAGTCTAAAGGCAAGCCCTGTGCTGATGGGCATCGCCATATTTCTGGTTGTTTTAGTCCCGGCTGTATTCTATCTATTCCCCGGAGAAGACTCTCAATCCATCAATTCTCTCTCCTCTGAGCAGGATTCCGGGATCCCAACTCCGGCCAATTCCCTGGCTGCAGATGAAAAAGGAGGAAAAGAGAATCCCGAAAGCCTTTCCTCTGAGCCGGTCCTCAGGGTCGCCTCCTCAGACGTCTCTCTGCTGGCAACAGTCAACTCCAGCCCGGAACTCTCCCAGGTCTATCTGGAGAACAACGGCATCACCCGTCTTCATAAGATCAAGGTGACCGGCCGGGATAAGTCCCTTGGCATCCTCTCAGAGCTTGATCCGGGAGAGAAAAAGGTCCTGTCTGTAACCGGCAGGGCGGAGAGGGTGTCCGTCTTCGCTCTCGACCCAACCGGCCTGGAGATTCAGGGGCGGGTCCTGTACAACTCCACCAGGGCGGAGACGAATGCATCAGAGGACCTCCAGATCCAGGATGCAGCAGTCGATCCGGTCTTATTCTCCATGTCCATCCCCGCAGGAGGGGCTGTGCCGGTGGAGGCTCCCGCCCCTGCCCTCCCTGCTGCCGAAGTACCTGTAGCACAGGTGCCTCTCAGCCCGGCCGTCCAGAACAATAGCTCCACTTCTCTGGCTCTGAACATTTCCGTCAACCGATCGGCCTGCCTGGCGGGAGAAGCGATAAGCTACCGGTGCCTCGCCAGGAACATGGGCGAGGATGAGCTATCCGATGTTCGCATCACCTGCGCGGACAAGGTCGCCTCCACCAGGTTCCTTGGCCCCCATAAGGAGCTGCAGCTCGATGGCATTCTGCAGATCGAGAATAATACCAGGCTCCTGGCCGGAGCCAGCGCCAGGGATGGCCAGGGCAATATCCATACCAATAACACCAGCCTCGATATCCGCATGATCTCCCCAAAGATCGATCTCTTGATCAGGGCTCCGGAGCTGGTGCACCGGGGGGAGAACGCATCCATCCTGATCCAGATCTCTAACAGCGGGACGGATAGCCTTGCCGACATCAAGGTCGATGACGGATTTGGAGAGGTGGCCCGGATTCCTGCTCTGGCGGCAGGAGAGGCCAGGACGGTGCAGAGGAAGAGGACGATTCTTGACCGCCTGCCCTATGAGGTAATGGTCTGCGCCCGTGATGAAACCGGTGGTGAGGTCTATGCCCGCCAGAGCCAGACGATTGCGGTGATGAACTCCTCCCTGCAGATTCAGAGCGATAAAGTGGAGGTGGCCACATATCCGGGAGAGCCGGCAGAGGTGACCTGGATTTTGAGCAACACCGGCCAGGAGACTCTGTTCAATGTCACTTTGCAGGGGGATGGAACTGACTGCATTCTGCCCCAGGTGATGCCGGGAAGATCAGTGCAATTGGCAGCCATCTACAGCAAGAATGCCACCACACGGATAAACGTCACTGCCCGGGGGACAGACACCCGCGGCTTTGAGACCACCGCCAATGGCAGTGTGCTTTTGAGGTCCATCCAGCCAGGCATCAGCCTGAAGGTCATGCCGGAAAAGATCGAGGCCGCCCCAGGTGATGCTGTCCCCGTCAGCTGTCTGGTCAGCAACACCGGCCAGGACCGGTTGAGGGATGTGGTTCTCACCCTGGATGACGCTGGGATCAGCTCCCTGGGCGAGCTTGGTCCTGGTGAGTTCAGAGTGATAGAAGCAAGCCCCCTGATCGAGGAGAACGGTACCCTGGAATTTGCCGTGGCAGGGGAGGACTCAATGGGTGAGGTCTGGTCCGACCGGATGGCAGTTGAGGCCAGGACTGCGGTTATGGCGATCAGGGTATTCGCCAGTGCATCGCCATCCGCAGTCGCCCCCGGAGGCAGCAGCAGCATCACCTGCACCGTGGCAAATACAGGCAGCGTGCCCCTGTACAGCATTTTTGTGATCAGCGAAAATAATGGTCCCCTGGGCAGCATCGACTTTCTCTCTCCCAAGCACCAGAAGACGATAACTGCGGAGAAGACAGTCATCAGGGGAGGAGAGGACACCATTACCGCAGAGGGCTTCACCATGGACAGAAAGTCTGTGCGGGGAGAGTGCCATCTGAACCTGGTCATAATCGAGGGAGAGTATCCCGAAAGTGCTGCCAGGATACAGGACGATTATCCGGAATACAGCGTCAGGATGGTTCAATCAAATATCAGCTATGGAAACAGCAGCCTGCCCTTCAACCTGCCGGAAGAGAAATCGACCATCACCCAGGTATCGGGAACCATGGCCAGGGACCTGGATCAATCCTCCCAGAAATCCAACAACGCCGTGGTGGAGGGGGTCTCAAACCTCCTCCGCTATGTGGAAGATCTCCTGGGCCTCTCTGACGAGGGAGATGATGGGGTAGCGACAAATGATTCCAGGATGGATGATAAATCTCCCCGTCCCGGCTCCGCCAGCGAGGTTGAATCCACCCTGATGCCGTCGATCAAGTATGAAGATAGGGATCTCTCCGGGGCGGAGAACTATGAGCTGAGCATCGAGGGAGTGAAAAGCTCGGAGCACGGGGCGATCGCCATACTGGATGTGAATGCCCAGCCAGGTCAGCCGGCGGCGGAGGAGGATGTTCGGGTTACTGTCCACATAAAAAGCTCAACTCCCGTAACCGATGCCTCGCTGAAGTATGGCTTATCTGATACACCTCTAACCCGACAGAGCATGAAGGGTATCGACCGGGTCTATGATACCGAGCTTGTCCTGGAGTCAGGGGATGAGATGGATGGATACTGGAGCGGCACATTACCCGGCAGATCAGCAGGCACCTACATGCCCCTATCCGTCTGGATAACCGATGGATCAAGCATTGCAGAAGGTGGGCCTTACCTGATCCATTGGAGCACAGTCAACGCTGCTCCGTCAGCGAGAGGAGAGGACAGCGCTGCCGCATCTCTAGATAAGAAACTTTTCATTGAGTCCTCATCGGTGAAAGGGGAGGGAGAGGTCTCCATAAAAGAGAACTTCAATGGAGCGGCCATGCACTACAACGAGAAGATGATGGGCAACGGCTCGATCTCCATGGAGACCAAAAGGAGCATCGACAGAAGTCACTCCATAGACAACTTCGCCGAGACCAAGGACCTGGTCTTCACCGGCGGCAGCCTGAAAGGCCACAAGACCGTCGAATCTCCCAGGTTCGATGGAGGCATGGGGGCATCGGTCAGCGAGAGGTACAACCTGAGCCACGTGGACCGGTCAGAGAGTTCCAGCCTATCCAGCGCCGGCTATGCCAACAACTCTCTGAACTTCAAGACCGACCAGGCCTTCAATGGAACCTGGAATATCCAGACCAAATACGCAAAGCTCTTCAAGAAGGTAAAGGCGGATCAGCAGTACAAGGGCTCCTTCCAGACGGAGAAGGATATCCAGTTCCAGGATGTCAGGTAAAAAAAAGCAGAAATCAGCCTAAATCAGGCCTAATGAGTCGATTCCGACCGGACAAGAGCTCCTAGCCCCGTCTGGCACCTGCCGCCTCTCTCCAGACCTCATCGTAATTGTCCAGTGACTCGATCTGATCGTGAATGTCGATGCGGCGCTGGACCTCAGCCGCGCGCAGCTTATGCTCCATGGAAAGCCTCATCAATTCCCGGCTTTCATCCCGCAGGCTCTCCGCCTCCTGCCAGAAGCTCTCCGCCAGTTCGTGATTCACCGGCCTGGTCTCCACGGACTTTCGGCGTAGCTCGATCTCCTTCTGACTGAGAGCCTCGCTCTTCTCTCTCTCTTCTCTGGCCAGAGCCTGGAGCTCTCCTACCTCTTTTGCCATATCTTCCAGGCTTCTGGCCACCAGATCCTTTTCCGAGAACATATCAAGCCTCCAGCATATTCAGAAACAACTGGTGAAATCGCATATCATCGGTCAGCTCAGGATGAAAAGCAAGGCCGAGGAGGTTCTTCTCCCGGACCGCCACTACCTCGTCGCCCACTCTTGCCAGGACCTGAACATCTCCTCCCACTCTGGAAACGGCAGGAGCGCGGATGAATACCGCCCGGTAAGGACGGTCCATGCCCGTCACATCCAGGTCAGCCTCAAATGACTCCCTCTGCGGGCCGAAAGCATTTCTGCTGACACTGATGTCCATCAGACCGAGAGGCTGAATCTGTTTGTCGCCCTCGATCTCTCTGGAGATAAGCACCAGGCCGGCACAGGTGGCCAGGATGGGTTTGCCGGAATATGCTGCCGCCTTCAATTCCCAGGCCAGGCCGGAGCGGTTCAACTGTCTGACGATGGTGGTGCTCTCTCCACCGGGCAGGACCAGGGCGGAGCAGGACTCCATCTGGCCAGGCCTTCTGACTTTTTGCACTTCGATATTCCCCGGCATCTTCTGCAGAGCATTTATGTGCTCGAAGACATCACCCTGCAGGGCCAGTACCCCTATTTTATACACCACTCAGCCTCTTGTCACCAGCCTTTCGCCCTACCAGCCTCTGGTCTGCAGGGCTTCAGATTCGGGAATGCTAGCTGCATCCAGCCCCTTCATGGCTGCTCCCAGACCCTTTGAGACTCCGGCCAGAAATGCCGGATCATCATAATGATGGACTGCCTCCACTATCGCCCTGGCCATTACCTCCGGATTCTCGGACTTGAATATGCCTGAGCCCACGAAGACCCCATCGGCCCCAAGCTGCATCATAAGGGCGGCATCGGCAGGGGTAGCCACCCCGCCGGCGGCGAAGTTGACCACAGGAAGGCGCTGCATCTGAGCGCACTCCCTGACTAGATCCAAATCGGCCTCTATCTCCCTGGCCACCTTCATCAACTGAAGATCATCCATTCCCTTAAGGCTCCTGATCTGGCCAAGGATCATCCGCATATGCAGGACCGCCTGGCTTACGTCTCCTGTCCCTGCTTCACCCTTGGTCCTGATCATGGCTGCACCCTCTTTGATCCGCCGGCAGGCCTCACCCAGGTTTCTGGCTCCGCAGACGAAAGGAATGGTGAACCTGGTCTTCTCGATATGAAATTCGTCTGCTGGGGTCAGTACCTCGGACTCGTCCACCATGTCCACGCCTAAAGCTTCCAGTATCTGGGCCTCAACGAAATGGCCTATCCTGGCCTTTGCCATGACGGGGATGGTCACCGCTTCTATGATCGCCTCTATGATCTGGGGATCTGCCATCCTGGCCACCCCACCCATCTTTCTGATATCGGCAGGGACGGCATGCAAGGCCATTACGGCAACCGCACCAGCTTCCTCCGCTATTATGGCCTGTTCAGGGGTTGTGACGTCCATGATCACTCCCCCTTTCTGCATCTTAGCGAAACCGCGTTTGAGCAGTTCCGTACCAAATCGAAGATTTTCAAGTTCCATGAATTGCCCCAAATGTTCTTAAGGGGAAAGCTAGGCAATGAGAATAAATAAACTTTGCCCCGACGGACTGCGATATCTCTTGAAAAAATGAGATGAAAAGACAAAAGGATCAGGGGAAAGAAAAAGGGCCATAAAAGGTGGGAAGAAGGATTGGGACATACCCCTCCATTCCCTCTCATGGCATATAGTTTTCGTAGATGTATATATCCCGGTCTCCGCTGCGATCATCCGTCCAGACGATCCTTGAGGTTCTTATGCGCGGCTCCATCTGATTGCCGGAATCGGTACAGATGGGCGCCTCCCGGGCCACATTCAGGTCGTAGACATAGATATCCCATTCTCCATTGCGCTTATCCTGCCAGACGATGACCCCGTTCT
>JAXDAR010000166.1:0-3580 GCA_034679645.1 Methanothrix sp.
GCAAGAGTCTGCAGACGAGGAGGAATGAATCTGGCCGGACCGACAGTTCTTGCTTTTGGCGGAAATGCTCTGCTTTTTGATCCTCGCCATCCCGCCGCTCAGGAGAGAACAGCGGCGGCCTTCGCCCGGGCGGTCAGGCTGCTATTGAGCCAGGGAGAGGGGATGGTGCTTGTTCACGGCAACGGCCCTCAGGTGGGCATGATCTTGCTGCGGATCGAGGCCACCCGAGACCGCATACCGCCTGAGACCCTGGATATCATGGTGGCAGAGACCCAGGGGAGCATTGGCTACCTCCTCTGCCGATCTCTGAGAAATGAGATCCCGGAGAGGGAGATAGCGGCAGTGCTCACCCAGGTGCTGGTGGATCCCGATGACCCAGGCTTTGCCACTCCCTCCAAACCAGTCGGCCCTTACTATGCCAGAGAGGAGGCAGAGAGGCTGATCAGATCTGAAGGATGGAGGATGAAGGAGAGGGCGGGCAAGGGATGGAGAAGGGTGGTCGCTTCCCCCCGGCCGCAGGAGATAGTCGAGCTGCACACCATAATGGATGCCGTGGGCCATGGCCATTTGATCATCGCCGGTGGAGGAGGAGGGATACCGGTAATAAAAGGCGAAAAAGGCGGGCTGGTGGGAATCGAGGCGGTGATCGATAAGGATCTGACCGCCTGCCAGTTGGCTGTGGCCAGCGGGGCGGAGAGGTTTGTCATCCTCACCGATGTGCCCCATGTGTCGACGGGCTTTGCCAGCCCATCCGAGAGAAGAATCGGCAGGATGAAGGCCTCCCAAGCCAGGAGGCTGCTTGCTCAGGGGGAGTTTCCCCCTGGTTCTATGGGCCCGAAGGTGGAGGCAGGGGCGACCTTCGCCGAGTCTATGGGTCTTTCTGCTTTAATTACCAATGTCGAGCAGATGGAGAGGGCGTTAGGAGGGGTTGGGGGGACGTGGATTGATGCTTGAGCTTAAAGAGTGGGGGCGGTCAGTACATAATTTTGTTAATCAAAATTTTTTTAAAGGGTTGCACCAATTGATTCGGTTGGCAGGATGGAAAGAGTTTATGGTTTGCGGTCTGTCAGTAGCAGAGCTGGAAATCCTATCTGTTCTCTACACAGATCGATGTCTGGCCTGCAATCGCAGCTTTAATTTAAGAAAGATATCTAAAAAGTTTAGAGCTAAACACGGCTTGGATCCCAATGATGTAGCAAAAGAGCTTGAAAGCAAAAAGTATCTGGGAGCTGTGCCAAAAAAAGATATTAAGTATTTCATATCCGATATTTCAAGAACCTGTTATGCGATAAACCATCATGGGGGAAATGCCACAGAGGGACGAATCCTTCCAAGAAGGTTATTTAAGCTGGAAAGCTAGATTTACAGGCATATCAAAACAAATAAATAGAACGAAATGCACCTTTTATATGGTGGAAGCTTTGGTGAAGCCGTTTGAAAATATATTTGGGGATACTAGCGAATTAAGAGTGATACAATTTCTCCTTCCCATGAAGAATTATGAATTTAATATAAGCGAATTGGCGGAGGGTGCTGATGTAAGCCGCCAGGCACTAAACAGGGTCGTAAAGAAGCTGTTGAAATGGAATATATTGAAGATAACCAGCAAGCACCTCAATGCGAATTACTACTCACTTAATCCGAATTCTGGGTTTGTAGAGGTGTTTGAGAACCTGAATAACAGAATCATTGAGCAAATTTTGGGAGAAGAGAAACTGGAAGAAATAGCGAAATACTCCCTTGAGCGGCATATTCAGATGCAACCTATTGAGCCGGCATCGATGAGTTATGTGGATCAATGGGCAGGGACTGCCGGCGGCTTGCAGGATGATTGGTCACAGATAGCATTTGAGATAAGGGAGGAACATGCCACCGCGTGAAGAATTTTTCAAAAGAGAGCTGGTAGAAGAGCTGAGGCGAGTTGAAGCTCTCATGCGCAAGGAACCATCAGTCGAGAAGAAGATATATTATTTCTCAGGAGCCTATGGAATAACCAATCGAACCTATAGATATGTATTTTCCAGGGATGTCCTTATTGCAGATATAATATTGCAGAACACATATAATATGCTAAAGGAGCGGCTGCAATTGATGAAGAGCGGTGATCGAAATGTAACTCCGGAAGAGGTCATTTTCGACAAGATCTGCGATGGATTGAGGGACCTGGCCAATAGCTTTGAATCGGAAAAAGATATCATTGAGCCACTTGGAATTATAGCTGCATCTGGATTCGTTGCAACGGGACCTGGAAATTATCTGCGGGAGAAAGGAGAGATAAAGTTGTAGGCTTTGCAGCAGGTTTTTTAACGCTGGTATTATTTTAGCCCCAATGCTTTCCTCGCCGCAACAAATGGTTCCCCATAGAAGATAGGATCAACCCTCTCCACGATATCAGCGGGGACCTCAAGAAAGTGTCTCTTGTTTTCGATAGGAATCAGGGCGCATCTTGCGCCGTTATCCATTCCGATCTGCAGGGGCTCGGCCAGGGAGCGAACTGCCTTGATATTGCCCTGAATGCTCAGGTCTCCCAGAACCACTAAACCAGCCTGCACCGGCTGCCTCATCAAAGATGAATAAATAGCCACCACCAAAGCTATGCCTGCATCGCATGAAACATGGTTGTTTAACAAATTGATGGCCTCCACATGGAAATCTGTGGTCTCGAAGGCCTGAGCGATGCCCATATCAACCTTATGGCTATTCAAGTAGGCAAAGGCTATTTGTATCGATTCCTTTGTCATGCTATCTATTCCGCCTGCCATCTTGAGCTTCCCTGTTCCGGGAGCATATCCGACCTCCAGGCGGAATAAGCCAGCTTTTCCCTGATCGTCTACTGATGCGGCATAAACCGAGCCCGGAGCAAGAGGATCCTGGGAGATGAGATCCCTGCCACCTTCTTCTGGAACGCCGACATATCTTTCCTCCCTGCTCTCACTATCAATGTAGGAGAATGAGGTTTGATGATATTCGAAGGAACCCATCTTTTTTAGCTGCTCTTTCACCCTGCGCCGTCCCTCAAGTGCCAGCTCCAAGAGCTCAGCCATCTCCTCTTTTGTGATCTCGCCATGGGGGTAAATCAGCTTTATGAGCCCTGATATCGTCTTTCTCACTGCTTTTACGTCTCTGGCGTTCAGGTGGGAGCCAAAAGAGAAGTAGCGATCTGCAGTATCCACAAAGTTCTGGCGTCGAAGCTCTCTCAAGGCCTCGGCAAGATAGTCTACTACGAAGCCATAATGATCCGTAAAGAAATCGACCTGCATCTTCGGGACCTCCCAGCCGGGCAGGTAGTAGTGGATGCGGTCAAAGAAGGCCATGTCCTCCCGGATAACCTCTGGCATGGGGGCGAAGAGATGAGATGACCGGACCATTATCTCCACCGGTTGATTGGTATTTCCGAACATTACTATGGATGCAGTTCCCGAGAGGGCATCTTTTCCCCGGGCAAAAGCCCCGGACTCGCAATAGGTCTTGAGGGTGGTGATGACCTCTTTAGGCATCTTCTGCAGATCTGCCACCTCATCGAAGGCTACTGCATCCCACAGTCCTACCAGACCCATTTTGCCTGTTCCGATGTTGTAGA
>JAXDAR010000167.1:0-3256 GCA_034679645.1 Methanothrix sp.
CTCCACCTGAGACCCTCCCGCCTGGCGGCTCGACTCCATGCCGCTCAAGAAGGGGCCGCTGACCCATCTGCAATGGACCCTTGCCTGGCTCTATCTGGAGCTTCTTATAAAGGGCTGGAAAATCAGCTCTATCGGGTGGAAATCCACCGGCCTGGAGGGGTGGGTGAGGCTACATTCAAGTGGTCCAGATATAATGGGGCAATAGCTTTTGCCATAGAGGACTTCCTGCCAGATGTCTCTGCAGAGAAGAGTGCCACCAAAGCAGATACGCCGACAAAATATCACCGGGTCAAGCTGAGCCGGCTGGGCTGGGATGAGACGCTCAGGATTCACGTGGAGGATCTGGTTGAGGTTCTGGGCGATGAGACTGAGCTCGGGGGGAAGCCCGGGACACTGGCCAGGGTCGTGAAGATCGATGAGGCGGATATGATGCTGACCCTGAATGCAGATGTGGCAGTGCATGCGAATGAGTCCAATCCCAAAATCCGCCGCTGGGATATGGACAAAGGAAAGATGGTAGAATCCCCTTCGATTGATGGGATGCCAACGGGGACAACCTCCGGAGAAAGCAGCTGGATTGAGATCGAAAAAGGGATAGAGGTTCGATTCAAAGAGGGAGATCATTATCAGACCGGTGACTACTGGTTGATTCCCGCCCGAGACTCTGGAAAGATAGAGTGGCTCCCCGGTGAGGACGACTTTGTGCCAAAATTCGGCATCCAGCACCACAATTGTCTACTGGCCATTTTGAGCCTCGGTGCGGATGGAACCTGGAAATTGGAGCGGGATTGCCGGAAGCTATTCTCTCCTTTATCGGATAAGGTGTTCCTTTCTTACGTGGGCGGTGACGGCCAGGAGGCGATGCCGGGATATTGGCTGCCCGCACCGTTGGAGGTGAGAGTTACCAGGGGAGAACTACCCCTTGAAGGGGCAGAGATTGCATTCGAGATCCTTGAGGGTCAGGGTGTCCTGGAACCGGCTGACGGTTATGTTCTCACCGATGGGGGGGGGATTGCCCGATGCAATTGCCTGCTAACGAAAAGAGCCGACCAGGATAATTTCAATATTCGAGTAAGGGCCAGGCTTCTCTGTGATACAGCTGCTGGTGAAATCAGCGATCAGTCTTGCCCCTGGATAGTCTTCAATGCAAATGCCAGCGTGGCAGAAAAGGTGGCCTATGATCCGCTGGAAGAGTGCAGCCAGCTCAAGGGAGTAACCACGGTCAAGGAGGCTATCGACGGCCTCTGTCGCCAGGTCTCTTTCAGCTATGCCGGAGGAGACGGCCAGGAAGCCATACCCGGGAAGAAGCTTGCGGAACCCTTCCGGGTCAGAGTGGCCAGGGGGTCATACCCGATAGAAAATGCAGTGGTCAAGTTCAAGATCGATAGCGGAAGCGGCTTTCTTGAAACCGACAAGATAGGCACAGAACTGGATATAAAGACCGATCCCAACGGCATCGCTACCTGCTACTGCACCCTGAATAAAGATCTGAAGGTGAACGCCAGGATCGAAGCGCGGCTGATCACGCCCGCTCCGTCTCAAGCTGATCAAAGCCCCGTCATCTGGTTTAACGCAAGCCCCAGCATTGCAGAGGAGGTGGCCTATTATCCGCTGGAAGAGTGCAGCCAGCTAGAGGGCGCTAGCACAGTCCAGAAGGCCATTGACAGCCTTTGCCGCCAGGTCTCCTTCAGCTATGTCGGAGGCGATGGTCAAGAGTGCATTCCCGAAATAGAGCTTCCTGCGCCATTCCAGGTCAGGGTGAGCAGAGGATCTTACCCTGTCAAGGGCGTAACGGTCAAGTTCAAGATCGAAGAGAAGAAGGGCACGCTCAGGGATGCAAATAACAATACCGGCCCAGAGCTGAAGATACCAACTGATGCAGAGGGCATAGCTTCCTGCTATTGCACCCTGAATAAGAATTTGAAGGTGAATGCCAGAATCGAAGCGCGGCTGACCACGCCCGCTCCTTCTCCAGCTATTCTAAGCCACGTCATCTGGTTTAACGCCAGCCCCAGCATTGCTGAGCAGGTAGCCTACAATCCGAAGGATTGCAGCCAGCTCATGGGTGCCATCACAGTCCAGAAGGCCATCGATGACCTCTGTCGCCTCAGCGACCAGGTTTCCTTAACTTATGCCGGAGGCGACGGCCAGGAGGCCATACCCGGCAATGAGCTTCCCGTTCCCTTGCGGATCAGAGTGGCCAGGGGATCGTCCCCCGTCGAGCTTGCATTGGTCAAGTTTGCCATAATAGCCGGAAAGGGCAGTCTCCGGGATCTCAAAAACAATACTGGCCCAGAGCTCGAGATCTCAACGGATCCAGAGGGCATAGCGGCCTGCTATTGCTCCCCGGAGGCGAATGTCACAATCGAAGCCAAGCTGATCAAGCCCACTCCCGTAGATCAAAGCCTCATCTGGTTCAATTCAGGCGTCAGCATTGCTGAGCAGGTAGCCTACAATCCGAAGGATTGCAGCCAGCTTGTGGATGCCAGCACGGTCCAGAAGGCCATCGATGAGCTCTGTCGCCTCAGCGACCAGGTCTCCCTCACTTATGTAGGGGGTGATGGCCAGGAGGCTCTGGCTGGCCAAACTCTTCCTGATCCATTCAGGGTAATGGTCAAGAGAGGACCTTTACCTCTCGAGGATGCAGAGGTCTCCTTCACGATAAATGAAGGAGGAGGCAAGCTGAAGAAAGAAAAAGGTGATACAGGCCAAGAGAAGCCCCTGAAGATCAATGCCGATAAGAATGGAATTGCAGCCTGCTATTATGAGCTTGATAAACTGGCAAGCGGAGCCAAAATCGAGGTTTTAGCAGCCCTCGTTGATCCCTCCCAGAAGGCCGCAAGACCCGTGCTTTTCCATCCGAAACTATCGAAAAGCAGGGTGCTGACTGCATGGGTTCACGGAAACAGCCTTCAACTACAGATGATAAAAGAAGAAGGAAGTGATACAAAGCTGAGATATGAAAATCAGTATGCTGTGGTTGAAGAAAAGAAAAGATCTGAAGTTAAGATCTGCTTTTCCATTCCACTGATATTGGAACCGAAAACACGTCAAAATGTAGTGGAGGCATATATCCGTGCGAAAGCAGATAGTGATACAACTATTAATGAGTTCAATGTAAGTGAAGGAGAAAATATATTATTCAACGGCAAAAATATCATCATCACAACAGACTGGAAGAAGATTCGATTGGGTCCGAAAGGGGATGTGCCGGAAGAAAAGGAGATCTCTGGAATTTGCATTGCCCTGGATATAA
>JAXDAR010000168.1:0-6397 GCA_034679645.1 Methanothrix sp.
CGAGGGCTCTATCCGGGACGAATGCGGCTGCTCTACGACCTGATCGTATTTGCCGGGATGCGGATCTGAGGCAGCGATCTTATAATCCAGCCAGCCAATCCGCTAGCTAATGCCCATTTCAAATCGGGATTGCTGTTCTGGGCCTGCTATCGGACAACTACCCGGCCATGCTCTGCTGCGTAGCAATCGCCTCTGTGGGCGCTGCATCCTTCCATCCGAGTGCGCTCTGCAAGGTAGCCTCGATTGCGGTATCGAGTAACCGGGGCCGTCTCACCTCGTTCTTTATAGTGGGCGGCAACCTTGGTCATGCTCTCGGGCCGATCCTTGCCGGCATAGTGATCACGGCTGGAGGCTTTTCTGCTGTAACCTGGCTTTTGATACCTGCTGCGATCGGCCCACTTCTCCTCATCGTCCGTCCCATCCCGGACACCTGCCCGGTGGCGGCACGACAGGCAGAGTCCGACGGCGAGGAGAACTGGAAGCCGGTGATCCTCCTCTTCACCGGTTCGACTCTCCGCTCCTGGGTCACTGTCGGGACGATGACCTTCCTCCCCACGTACCTCGTCCTGAACGGCCGCCCTCTGCTTGAGGCAACCTTCTTCATCAGCGTCATGCTCTTAGCCGGGGTTGTCGGGCAGCTTGTCGGAGGCTACTTCTCCGATCGGGTGGGCAGAAAATCGGTAGTTATCGCGACAACCCTGTGCTCTATCCCGGCATTTGCCGCCATTCTCCTGACTGATGGCGCGCTTCAGATTGCCGCGATGCTCTGCTTCGGATTTTTCCTCTGGGCCTCGTTCTCGGTGACGATTGCCATGGCTCATGAGCTCATGCCGGGCAAAATTGGCCTGATCTCGGGCCTCTTCATGGGCATCGCTATGGGAGCTGGCGGCCTCGGCGTTTCTGTATCCAGCGCAATTGCCGACCGGTTCGGCCTGGTCGCCACCCTCTCAGTTTTCCCGGTCCTGATCCTTCTGGCAGCTCTCCTTTTTGCAGCCGTCGGATACCCGCGGAGGGGCTAGAATCCTTTTCTTTGAGCGCAAGGAGTGGCTAAAAAAGTCCCTCGAAGGGAAGGCGGATGAGGGCGAATGCAGCTTTTTTGCCCGACTTTTCGCAAGGCTGCTTTTTCCTCAATACTCATGCACTCTGCCCAGGCCAGGCAGCCCTCGATTCCCGGTGGCCTGACATCGACCGACGGGCCTGGCGGTCAGGCCCGCTCCTGAGAACTCGTCGGCCTCTGGGGAAGAAGCTCTCAGCACAGGTCATGAATGCATCACTGCATTCACCATCACTGCATCCTCCCTCCTCCCTCCTCATTCAGCCGACAAATATCTGCTTATTCAAGGCTATTGGAACGCCATTGGCGATTCCCTGCCTGGTGTAATACATGTCCACTGTGCCGTCGTGCGCCCAGTAGGTATCGGCATAATAGAGGGGAAGAACTGGCAGTTCCAGGGCATGGATCACCTGAATCTGATCGATCAGATCCCTGCGTTTCTGCTTATCCATCTCGCCTACCTCTTCCTCCAGCAGCCCGTTGAGCTCTGAGTTCTCTGTGTAGCGGGCGCTGTTGAATGTATAACCCTCGCCGGTTATCCTCTTCAGGACCTCAGGATCTGCGCCCATGCCGCCGTGGCTGTTGAGAGCCAGATCGAACTCCCATTCAGTAACCATACTGTCCAGGGTCTTGGAATCCACAGTACGAAGGCTAATCATGAAACCGGCCTGCTCAAGCTGCTGGCGGATAAGCTCTCCCGCCCGCTCGTTATTTGAGGTGACCAGCATCTCCAGCTTGACCGGACTGCCCTCTTTGGAGAAGTAGCCGTCCACCTTGCTGTAGCCCAGCTCTGCCATCAGCTCCTCTGCCTTTACCGGATTGTAGTCGTACTGCTCTACATCTGGATTGTACCAGTCGTTATCCACAGCGAATAGGCCGGGGCTGGCCAAGACTCCGTAACCGCGGGCGGCATTGTCCACCAGCGCCTGGCGGTCGATGGCATAGTAGAGGGCCTGCCGGAATCTGGAATCGGATAGAGGCTCCTTCTTGTGATTGACCATGATCTTGGTGATCGAGTCATGGGAAGAGAGCATCACTGTGAATCCCCTATTTTTAAGATCTTCCACCACCTCGGGAGGCACGTTCGCCGCGTTCACATCTCCCTTCTCCAGGGCGGAAGCAGACATCTCCAGGTTCACCTTGACGAACCTGAGCTGTTTGACACGCGGGCTGCCCAGGTAGTAGTCCTCGAAAGCCTGATAGAGATAGCTTCCCTGCGACTGGTCGTAGTCCACCAACTGATATGGGCCGGTGCCCACCAGAGCAGCATCATCCTGAAACTCTGCAGGATTATCTACGTCTTTGTATATGTGTTCAGGGAGAATGGGAAGGGTCCCGGCAACCAGTTCCAGGAAAGGTGCATAAGGCTGGTTGAGGCTGATCCTGACAGTATAGTCGTCGACCGCCTCTGCCGCTTTTATGATGTCGGAGGAAACCCAGATGTAAGGATGCTCTTTAATGTAATCGATGGTGAAGACTACATCATTGGCGGTGAACCTCACGCCATCATGCCAGAGGACATCGTCCCGCAGCTTGAAGGTATAGGCTTCATCTCCCTCCATCTCCCAACTCTCGGCCAGAGCGGGGACAAGGCCGTCCTCGTCCTTCCAGACCAGTGTGTCGAAGATCAGGCTCATCCTCACATATCCCGGCCCGCGCGAGTAATGGCTGTAGGGCGAGGGATAGCCCCAGTCGCCGGTGTAATCCGCAATGGTCAACATCTCGACATCTCTACCACCATCGCCATCATTGCCACCATCGTCTGCCTGGGCGGTGCAAAGGAGCAAGAGCAGCAATCCTGCTGCAGCAAAGCCAATCATTGGGAGGCACCTCAAGAGGATGGATCCCCTGGTCGACAATCTGATAAGCATTTGAATTTCACCTTGATAACAGAATATCACAGATTGTTTTAAGAACTTTTCTATTAGTATGAAATATAATTTCACAATGGATTCCTGGTAACACTGTTAATAGTCGGGCAGTTTTCCGGCCATGGGCGAGGAAAGATATTAACATCTATGATGGTAATAGGTGATTGAGATATATGCGAAAAAGGTTGATGGAAATTGCAGACCAGGAAAATATCGATCAGGAGACTGCCAGGCGGCTGCAGTCGTGCCTGCACTTCCAATTCGCCTCCTGCTCCCTGCGGTATTTCAGTACCAGAAAAGCAATATTTGTAGAAGGAGACAGCAGTTCCCTGACCATAAGGATATCGGGATTTGCCGAGCCCTTTCAGGCCAGACAGCTCACCTGCTATAACACCGACAATCCTGAGAACCTGGAGGTAAGCATCGATTCCTGCCAGACGCTCTTCCAGTCTGCAACAGATCCGGGCATCCTCTATCTGATGGGCGGGACAAGCACAATTTCCGGGCCCAAGCATTCTGATCTTGCCAGGGAACTTGATGGTCCGGGCCGGGTTTTGCGGTCGCTGCCCAGGAGGGATCCGGATGTGGTGGAGATCGACCAGAGGATACTGCGCCAGACCGGCACGGTCAGCGTTCAAAGTCCTTTCTATCTGGTTATCCTGGAGCGAATGCGGCGATGAATGAGATTCAGGAGTTATACAGCCTTTTGGACCGGGAGCTGGAGGCCATAAAGCGATCTTCGGCCCAGGATTTGGCCTCGGAGAAGATAGGCGGGAAGGCCTCTTCCCGGGTGATTAAGCTGCAGAATCCCAAGATCATAACCTCTGATAATAAGATCGAGGTCATGGGAGCAGCGTTCCTGATAAGCCTGGCCGAGCTGAAGAAGGCGGTAAAAAACCGCTACAAGATTCCAGGGCGTAATATCTTCCCGGAGGTGGTGGACGATTTTGTCTTCAAGAGCGGCATGGATGCCATGAACCGGCTGAGCAGTTTTGATTCCAGCCAGGCGGCAAGCGACCTGGTGGCTCTCTCCCGCTTGGTCAGGGTACCATCAGACTCGGAGAAGGTGGCTCTGGTGAGGAGGATCAAGCCTCTGGAGCTGGTGGACGAGTATGTAATCGATGGTAGACATACCAGCGGCAGCTTCCTGGGGAGCTTTGACCTTCCCCTGGTGGTCATGACCGATGATGGAGCCCAGTTTGACTTTGAGAATCCATCCGATGTGGTGGGCAGCAATAAACGCCTGGAAGGATCGATGTCCATTAACATGAGGAGCATAATGCTCATTGCAGAGCGGGTGGACGACAACACCATTCAGACCACCAGCGGCCTGAAGCATGTATTCCTGGGAAATACCATGGCCGTTGTCTCCCTGATCTGCTTGTTGATAGGCGCTTTCTCTCTGATTGAGAGGAGGCTGTTCTTCTTCATCATATTGTTCATCTGCGGAGTGGCCCTGGCGGTGGCCAGATATCTGCCCACCAACTGGAATCGGGAGTTTTTCGGGGTCTCGGAGATCCAGGTGATTGGCAATGGCTATACGGTCTTCAAATTCTATGGAGATATGGCGTGACCTTTATCAGAGGATTTCAGGATATTGGAGGATTAGATGAGCGGAATTGATAGTGATATACTTCGGGAAAAATTAAAAGAGAAGATACCAAAGCCGCCAAAATTCTCTCTGGGATTTTCGGCTTATATTGCCACTGCCGTCATATTATTGCTGCTCTTGGTTTTGGTAGGAGGCTCCTTTATCGCCATAATTCCCGCGGGCCATGTGGGGGTGCAGGACCGGTTCGGAGTGGTCTCTGATACCATCATGAGCCCGGGATTCAACTTCAAGGATCCTCTCACCAGCGTCCACCAGATGAATACCCAGACCCAGCAGATAGAGTACAAGCAGGTGACCGGGACGCTGACCAGCGAGGGCCTGGAGATCAATCTTGACAGCAGCGTCTTATGGCATCTTGATCCGGATAAAGCCCCTGACATCTACCGGTCGGTAAGGGGAGACTATGTGGACACCAAGCTGACACCTTCCTTCATGGGCCTTTTGCGGGCGGAGATCAAGAAGTACACTGCCGAGGACATATACACCAACAAGTCCACTGAGATCCAGGCGGATGTGGAAAAGCAGCTCAAGCTGGAGCTGGATAAGACCGGGATCATCATCGAGAGGGTCTGGCTGAGGGGGATCTTCCTGCCCGTTGAGCTTCAGGAGGCCATCACCACCAAGCAGCAGAAGCAGCAGCAGGCCCAGCAGATGCAGTTTGCCATTCAGCAGTCGGAGAAGGAGGCAGAGAGGCTGGTGATCGAGGCCAAGGGCATTGCTGAGGCCAACCGGATCAAAGGAGAATCAGTGACTCCAACCCTGGTCTCCTGGGAGTTCGTGCAGGCGATCAAGAACAACCCCAATGTGCTTTATGTGCCCATCGGCTCTGGCGGGGGAGAGGTGCTCTTCAACCTCCCCGCTCCCGGGCTGAAGAGCTAGGGGTGATGATGCCAGAATGAATCGGTTCACGGATGTTAGGGATAAAATATTGCCCCTGCTCCGACCTTATGTTAAGCGAATTGCTGTCTTTGGCTCTTTTGCCAGGGGGGAGGAGACACCAGAAAGCGATATCGATATTCTGGTTGAGCTAAAGATCCTGAAAGTCGTCCCAGGTTAGGTTTGGGATGGTTGGGCCTGGAGGATGAACTCAGTCGAATATTGGGCAGAGAGGTGGAGCTGATAGCAGAAGGATCGCTCAGCCCATACTTGCGCCCTTACGCTGAAAAAGATTTGGTTGTTCTATATGAAGAAAAATGAATCAATCAGGCCAAAGGTATTACTCACCATCTGCTCAGTAATGGCCGGGCCAACAATTTTTCAGTCATGGATAACTCATCATCCTCTTGACCAAGATTGATGATCAAATCATTATGTCGATACGTCCGCCACGTGTGAGCCCCTGTCCTGAGGCTCATAGGCGTTTCAGTGGATGCTGCGAATGCGGGTATCGCATGCAATAGTGACCAGGCCCCTTGGTGTCAGGAAAATAAGAGTGTACTGTTCGATCATTTTCTATATATTAATGACAATATTTTACCGGCGGGGCCTGGTTGATTTTATGCATTGGTATGTGCAAGCTGTTTTTTTGGGGGCGCCGCGAGTCGTCCCTTCGGGACTCCCGCGGTAATGCCCTGGGCTCCCTCAACGCCGGGGTGGGTTGGATATATCGGAGGCAAGCCGTTGAAGGATTTAAGTTATTAGAGCAAATATTCTCAAGTTGTTAATCGTAAGCGCAACAGCCTTAGTTTTAATTGGGCCAAGATAATGATTGCACCGCCATCGCCTGCAAGAGACCCCGCCCCCCTGACTGCAGATGCATCTTGCTGTCCCTGCAGCACTGATCCGGCTGTCAGCCTTATCCTTACATGCCAATAATGCTCCGAGGTCACAGAGATCCGCCGAAAGCTTCATGGCCCCAGG
>JAXDAR010000169.1:0-8607 GCA_034679645.1 Methanothrix sp.
GAAATTATTTATTCAATTTATGGTTATATATGCATATTCCTAAATCGGCATTTTTCCCATAAAGGTATTTTGCTGCCGATCTTTTAAGAATCAATGATTTCAAAAACTCGTTGTGAGATTGATGAGATTAAGCCTGAGATATACATTATTTTCTTGATAAAAGGGAGTCATCGAACTCAATCTTCTTTTCCGTCTGGAACGAGCCCATATAGGACTGTTTGCTCCTATTCATAAAAATGGACCATCCCCTTCTGTTCTCGACATCCCACCTGCCTTCAAAAGCAAGCGCAGTATCAAAGACCATGGAATTGTTATGAAGGCCCACGGATCTCATGGTGCTGCTCTCACTCCGATCCAGGTGGCTGGTATTGAACCTCTCGCTGACAGAGGCTCCTGTACCGTTTTCGAAAAAGGGCAGCTTCATGCTCCTTTTGTCCTTGAGCTGGCCTCCTGCAAAAACCAGATCGCTTTTCTGGCTCAATTCGATCTTCTGCCTGATCTTGCTCATATTCCGGAGGGATTCAAAGCTGATAGACCCGGAGCCTTTCATCCAGCGACTGGAATCAACCGTCTGGTCATGAAATGATCCTTTGATAGAAACCTCTCCCGAGCCCTTCACCGTCGATGACTCCTCAAAACGAAAACCCTTGTTTGCGCTGTCCTCCGGAGCCGCGCCCGGAGCAAAATAGGACCCAGTGGTAGCATGGCTATGACCCATCGCCCCCGCACTGCAGAAAAGAAACGCCGTCAGGGCTACTGCCGCTACCGCTATGAGGATCAAAGAGACCGAATTCCCTCTCACTGCCCCGATGTTGTCATTATCAGATAATTAATCTTTTGATACACAACTAATCCACCAGCTCAAAGTAGACCCGCCGGTTGGATTTTCCCTTGTTCTCCGCCTTGACCAGCTTTATCCCTCCGATCTCGCCCGTCCTGCAGACATGAGTTCCTCCGCACGCCTGCCGGTCCACTCCCTCGATCTCTATCACCCTTATCTCTTCTCTGTCCGGAACTTCCATGGCAAGACGCACCAGGTCGTGTATCTCCATGGCCTTCGACTTTGGCAGGAGGCTGACCTGGACGGCATGATCCTCAGAGATGATGCGGTTGGCCTGATCGACATAGGAGGCTATTTTCGACTTGTCAAAGGCCTCCAGGCTGAAGTCCACCCTCGATCTGCCCAGATCTATCTGGTTTCCGGTTATCTTTGCGCCCGTCTCTCTGAATATCACTGCGCTGAGTATGTGGCAGGCGGTATGGCTGCGCATGAATCTATATCGCCGATCCCAATCTATGATTCCCGAGACGCTGTCTCCGGGAGAAAGCCCCGCCCTGTCCAGAATGTGAATGGGTCCAGAAGGATCAACCCTCAAGACCGAAAACTCTTCCCCATCGCGGAACAGTGATCCCAAATCTGATGGCTGTCCGCCGGACTGGGGATAGAATGCGGTCTGCTCCAAAATGACACCATCGCCCTCAACTGCAGCAACCTTTGTATCAAAAGATTTTATATAGCTATCCTGGATGTAGATCTGTCTCATAAACCTGATGTTTTCTCCCCTCTTTTATCAGCTTATCCTCTCAGATCAGCTTATCTTCCCAACGAAAGGAGACATTATAAATCCTATTAAAACCACATAGGATTTGGTGAGTTCATGGACAGCACCGACAGGAAGATTCTCAAGGCCATCAACAAAGAATCATCGAAGTACTTCGTCAGCCCTATCAAGCTCAATGAAGTTTTAAAGCTGGATATAACAGAACTTGGGACTCGCTTAATGCTCTTAAAAAAATCCGGGCATGTAGATATCATAACCGGAGGAGATCGATCGAGCCTTACCCTGCCCAATTCCATCTCCAAGGTGAGCATAACCGATTTGGGGCGGGAGGTCCTGAAAGATAAGAAATAATTTTAGAGATATACATTTTTATTTTGTATTGTTGTATTTGGAGAACATCCTGGATATGTTTATTTCGGGATCAATCGGAGCTATCGCTGCATTGCAGCAGCACCCTTTGGAGCCTTCCAACCCAAGTCCAGCTTCCAGTTGTCGTATTTGAAGGAGACTGTTAATTTAATTCGATATAATATTATACTGCCTTCACTATCAAGCTTTGCATCAAGCTCAGCGACCTGGGCAATTCTGAGGTTCCAGATGGATTCATTTGCCGAATCGATTGCGTTTTTAGCGGCATCTTCCCAGCTGGTGGCAGATGCCCCAACCAGCTCGACAGATCGGTAAACGCTCTCCTCAATCATGATCTATTCTCTGTTCCTCAATATTGATATATTTTTCCCGCCGCAAATTGGCAATTCTATTCTTAATAGCTGAACAGACAGATAATCATTCTTATATTGATCCGAAAAAGAAAAAGTAGACAGGCCCCTTCATCTGGTCAGGCCTGTCTTATAGACGGCATCACCGGTCACCCATGAGCCGGATGATCGATCTCTAATCCATTTTGCCCGATTTTCTTGCCAGGTTCAACCGCTTCATTCCGCCTTTTCGCCGATGTAGATTCCTCTGCCATGGAAAACATAGTCGTCGAATGGGCCGGATGGTCTTGATGACGAGCTTCGCTCTGTGCATTCAACTACCTTGCTCCCTACCCGGGCGAAGAATGTTGGCGATGGATCGAGCATCGCTCTGATCTTCTTTTGCTTCTCAGAGTAAAAATAATAACCATCTGGTTCCATTTAGAATCTCCTCCCTGCGGCTCCTGATGAAGCGTATTGTCCCGTAATCGCTATGCCAAATCCACTAATATTACTATAAAACATCATTTCAGACCACCTCATAACCTCTTCTTTATGCAAGCATTCTCCATATCTCTTGTTTTGCCCCTAACGAATCAGGGCTAACAGGCTTTTGTCCGCCATTGAGTTGATATCTTCAGGGCCCAAGAACCTCAATGGATTATCATCCATGACCAGCAATGGGGAACCCATACCAGAGATGCCCATGGATTCGAGCTTGAGCCTGGAATCCTGGCTGGTTGCATCTGCTTCTTCGAATTTCAGCCTGGCCTTGCTCAGCAACGATACCAAACGCCTGCTTTGAGTACATTCCCCGGTCGAATACAGAACCAATCTTCTCATTTCCAACTCCTTTGAATTGGCCGAGGTTGCCTGCCCGAATGGCCACAAAACGCTTATTGCATCATGTAGCATGGATCAATCAACCTGATGGAGCCCTTCCGAGTTTTGCGGACCAGGAGGACTTCATCCGGCCATTTCTCTTTTTTTCCGCTCATTTTTATATAGGTCCGCGAGATCAAGTGTAATGGATCAGATCAAACGGATCAAAACTTCTCCTGCCTCCAAGGACATTCAGAATGCCGCAGCCCTTGCTGCGCGGATAATTCACGAATGACAGCAGTGATCGACAACTGAAGAGAACGAATATCATCTGATAGTCGAATATCTTCAATTGGTTACCCTGAAGCGAAACCATCCACGCACTCAGCATCTATCACCCAATCCGAGCAGCCGGATTGGGCCTTAAAGGCCGGGTTTCATCACAGATACATCTAAGGATGCATCACTGCCGTGCTCTCGACTAAAAATGCAAACTGTGAGCTGCGACATGCTACCATGGTAGCAGCTATAGTTATATATATTTTGCCATCAAGCTCCAATCATTATTTTCTTTAATATTTATCAAATATTTTTGCCACCGCTCTGTGCATTGAATGAATATTCAATCCCCCAGGAGCCAGATACATCATGGGACATTTTCCGGTTATACAATAAACATCAGACTGCTGGCAGATCCTTTTCGCTTCTGCAGTATCCGTCCTCCAGTGTATCCAGAACTTCCTGATACCCTTCTCCCTCAGCTCCTCAATGACATCAGCAGGCTCTCTTCTCGTCACTCCAATTACGGCACAATCTATGTCTGAAGGGAGTCCGGATATTTCCTTTATGCTGCCTTCATCTGAATTGTCGGATAAATCGACAACATAAACCGTCATACCTCTTTTTTTCAGCTCTTCTATTGTCAATTTCATGGCCGGTTTGGTCTTATCCGTAACCACCACAAAACTTCTATTATCCCAAAATGTCTCTCGCTCATTCATGCACTGTAATCTGCCCTCATTATTAATGTATTTATTCATAATGCGATACATTTTAATATTCCATTACCAGTCTGACCTAATATCTTACCCTCCCGCTTCCATTGGTTGCAAAACCTGGATATAGAAGCAAAAACCGCCTCGATTGGGATAGGTTGAAATTTGGGATTGAGCGATTAAAGGATGAGAGCCATGACTGGGAGAATAACGGAAAAAGGCCGTCGGGGCGAGATGTTCCTGGGGAGAGCGATTGACCCGGCCAGCGGTAAAAGCACTGAAAAGGAGATCATCTATGATGCCCGCAATCTGACCACTCATGGCATCATTGTGGGGATGACGGGCTCGGGCAAGACAGGTCTGGGAATGGTGATGCTGGAGGAGGCATTAGCCTCAGGCATACCCTGCCTGATACTGGACCCTAAAGGCGATATGGGCAATCTGCTGCTGAACTTTCCCTCTCTCTCCCAGCGGGACTTCCTCCCCTGGATAAACCAGTCTGAGGCCAAGAGCCGGGGAATCGGCCTTGAGCAGCTGGCAGACCAGACCGCTGCAAGCTGGAGGTCAGGTCTGGAAGAGTGGGGGATCGGGCCGGATCGAATGCAGGAGCTTTCTGAATCTGCGGGCTATGCCATATACACACCTGGCTCCGTCTCGGGGATTCCGCTCAATGTGGTGGGCTCCCTTATTGCCCCCAAGCTGGACTGGTCCGTATCATCCCAGGCGGAGATCGGGCGGGATGAGATCGAGGGGCTGGTCTCCTCTCTGTTGGTGCTGGCCCGGATCGATGCCGATCCCATCTCCAGCCCGGAGCACATTCTGCTGGCAAATATCATTGAAAAGGCCTGGAGCGAGGGCCGGGACCTGGACCTGGGCTCCCTCATCGCCCAGGTGAGGCAACCGCCGATGAGAAAGCTGGGGGTATTCGAGATGGAGAGCTTCTACCCCCAAAAGGAGAGAGACCGTCTGGCCATGAGGCTCAACGGCCTGATCGCCTCGCCATCTTTTGCCGCCTGGCTAGAGGGACCACCTCTTGATATCGAACAGATGCTGTACTCCTCCGCCGGCCTGCCCCAGGCCTCGATAATATACCTGGCCCACCTCTCGGATGCCGAACGGCAGTTCGTGGTCACCTTGATCCTCTCCAAGCTGATAACCTGGATGCGAAGACAGTCCGGCACTCCAGATCTCCGGGCGCTGGTCTATATGGATGAAGTGTTTGGCTTTGCTCCCCCCACCGCCGAGCCCCCTTCGAAAAAGCAGATCCTGACCATTCTCAAGCAGGGCCGGGCTTATGGGGTGGGCATGCTCCTGTCCACCCAGAATCCGGTCGACCTAGACTACAAAGCAATGTCCAACGCCGGTACATGGATGATCGGCAGGCTGCAGACGGAAAGGGATAAGGCCAGAATACTGGAGGGAATCGAGCCGGTCTCCGGGCAGACGGACATCAGGCTCTTCGACCGGCTGATATCAAATCTGGGAAAGCGGCAGTTCATACTGCAATCGGCAAAATACAGTGAGCCGGTGGTATTCACCAGCCGCTGGTCGATCTCTTATTTAGCAGGACCTCTGGATAGAAACCAGATCGCGAGGTTTACCCGGGACCATCCCCTTCGCGGCATTTCCACAATAAGGAATGCATCAGCAGATGCAACGCAGTTCAGACAGCATGAAGGAGAAAAGGAGGTCTTAAGTAAGATTTCGACTAAGGTTACTGCAGAGGCCTCCGGGGAGACTGCCAGGGATGAGAGCCAGGTGGCACCACGGGTGAGTCCATCCACTGCAGTCTACTACCTGAATCCATCTGCGCCCTGGGCATCCCAGGTGAGGTCCGTGCCCGGTGCCAAGCGGCTGGAGGCAGGACTTATCGCCCGCGTCCATCTGAGGTTTGATGACAGCAAAGCGGCAGTCGATCATACCGAGGAGTGGGAGGCGGTATTCTTCCCCCTGGGCGAACGCTTTGATCCGGGAAAGGCTATAAACGTCGATTATGACAATCGAGATCTGGCTCCCATTCCGCCCGAACGGGCCACTTATATCCTGCCAGGGGCAGATCTGGAGAAGGCTTCCTACTTCAAGGAGATCAAGGACACTCTGCGAGACCACCTCATCAGGAATCGCAAAATGAGCATCCTCCGCAATCCCGCCCTCGGTCTGTACTCCAGGATTGGAGAGTCGAGGGCAGATTTCCAGAGGCGGTGCGCTGAGGCTGCGGAGGATAAAGCAGACGCAGAGATGGCAAAGCTCAAAGATAAGCACGAGTCCTCCTTCAACCGGATAAAGTCGCAGCTCAGCAATGCCGATCGAAGGGTCCGGGAGCTTGATACCGACACCCGTCAGAGGCAGCAGCAAGAGATTCTCGGCGGTGCAGGCGATTTGCTCTCTGGACTTCTGGGTGGCCGGCGCCGCTCCGTAAACCTGGGCCGGGCAGCATCCCGGCGCTCAATGACGATTCGCACTCAGGAGCGACTGCGATCTGCAGAAGAGAAGAAGGCGGAAAAGGAGACTGAGCTGGAAGAGCTTGAGGACAGTCTGGCAGAGGAGATCTCTGCCATCTCCGATCGGTGGAAAGGGGTGGCCGATCAGATCGAGGGAATCGAGATTCCCCTGGAGAAGGCGGATGTCGATGTGGAAGAGGTTGGCGTCCTGTGGATTCCGGTGGGATGATCGATATAGTTATTTTTTATTCCTATCGAAAGATTTATGAAGAAAGAAAGAAATAATTTATCAAAAAGGTGTATATTCAATAGAGAGTCAACTTATCGCTCGGATTGAGGCTATTTTTAGGGTCATATTTTGGCCGTCTTCAAGAAAATAAGTGATTCAAAAATCTCAGCATAATCGACTGAAGTGTTGTCTCTCAATTGAGTCGCAATGGAAGAGGAGGCAGAAAAGATGAGTGAAAAGCTCAGATCTGCTGCAGTATTTCTCTTTTTATCCCTGTTCTTGGGATCGATGGTAGCTCAGGCAGCAGATGATTTGAAATCTACAGATAGAGATAACGATACGGTCAGGTTTGTGGTGCTAAGCGACTCCCACATTGGCCTTGACGAAGCCAACAATACTTGGAAGATGTTCCACTACAGCCAGAAGATCGTCTCCGATATGGTAAATGATGTCAAGGAGATGGAAGATATCGACTTCATCTTACTCCCTGGTGACCTTACCAAAGATTCAGAGCCCGAGAATCACAAGTGGTTCATGGAACTGTTGAGCCCCCTGGATATCCCCTATTATATAACTCCAGGAAACCATGATGTATTGAAGAAAGGGATATCCGAGGAGAACTGGGGCACTGAAGAACTGAGAGAGAACTACCCAATGCCCTGGCGAGACGGCACCTCATCCCTGTCTTATAGCGTGGACGTGGCCCCAGGATTACATTTGATTGCCCTTGACTCTGCCTCGCATCAATCCCATTTCGAGGATTGGGGAGGAGCTACGTCGAAGGAGGATATCGAATGGCTGAAGCATGACCTGGCCAATAATACCGGAAAGACAACATTTGTCATGACCCATAACGCTCTGAACCACCATGAAGGAGTCGATGATCCCTTCAACTACAATGACAATTCCACAGAGATCAAGGAGATCTTGAAAGAGTATGGCGTGCGCCTCGCGATAACCGGGCATGTTCATATCTCCGATATAGCTGAGGAGGATGGCCTTTTCGATGCGAGCGTGCCGTCCACATCCACGTATCCCCTATCTTATACCGTGTGGGAGATCTCCGATGGTCAGGCAAAGCTGCAAACCGTAAGATACGATAATCAGACGGTGATGGATATCGCCAAGCAGGAGTTGATAGGTGCAGGGAAAGATCCAGTCCTAGCCGATGGAACGGAATCGGACAGAGAAGCAACATTAGATATAGGCAAATAAAAATTTTTTAGTTTAGTTATAAATTAAATTTGAATTTTTTATTTATATTTTTTTAAGCTTACGAGCTTTCTGCAGTACTCCCCCGAGATCACTCAGACGGTAAACTTTATCTCCTTTGAATAAAACCGAAAGCTGCTTATTCAGAGTGGGAAAAGAGACCAGTTGAGATTGTCGCCAAAGCAGCCGCCTGGGGGAGCTTCTGGATCCTGAATGCTCGATACCATTAACGTCTCTATCTTAGCTTTGGCCCTGGTGCTCCTCCTCATCGCTATAAGGCAGTTGGGAGAGTTCAAGCTGCAGATCTGGCAGATAATGCTGCTGGGCGCTCTGGCCGTACTCCTGTCGGGGCAGATCACACCATTAGAAGCTGCCGGTGCCATAAATCCGGATGTGATGATATTCCTGGCCGGTATGTTCATCGTCGGCGAGGCGATGCGAGAGAGCGGCTACCTTTTCCATCTCTTCAACCGCATCTTCTGCCGGGCAAAGAATCTGGACCAGCTACTGATCCTGATACTGTTTGCCATGGGCTTTCTCTCTGCTCTGCTGATGAACGACACCCTGGCCATAATCGGAACCCCTCTCATGCTCTATCTGGCAAGCAGCCTCAGGATCTCCCCCAAGCTCCTGCTACTGACGCTGGCC